>CAZHAL010000001.1:0-38961 GCA_964530355.1 uncultured Bacteroidales bacterium
AATCAACACCTAATGAAAGAGCAAATTCCAAATCGTCCAAATCTTTTTCTGTAAACACAGGAAGATTAACAACAGTATTTGGAAGATTGAATCCCTTTCTGTCTGAAATCATACCGCCGACAATAACTTTTGTTTTAACGGCACCGGCTGATTTCTCAATAACTTGCACTTTGATTTTACCGTCGTTGATAAGAACGTAATCACCGACTTTTAATGCATCAAGAATTGCAACGTTTGGAAGTTGAACTCTTGTGTTATCACCAAGCTCTTCTTTGTTATCAAAAGTAAATTCTTGTCCGTCAACAAGCATTTCTTTTTCATTTTTAAATTTACCGACACGAAGTTTTGGTCCCTGCATATCAGCAAGAATACCGATTTTCTTATTTAATTCCTTTTCAATTCTTTTAATATTATCAAATCTTTTTTTGTGATCTTCATGTGATCCATGTGAAAAGTTAAGACGGCAAACATTAACGCCGGCTTCAATCACAGCCTTTAAATTTTCATATTCTTCCGTAGAAGGTCCGATAGTTGCAACGATTTTTGTGAATCTGTAATTATTATCAAGATTTTTCAAATCCATTTTAATTTCCTCTTTGTTATTTATTATTTTTTTTATTTTTTTACTTGTAGTTAAGTAATTTTATGGGTAATATAATACATTATATTTTAAGTTTTACAACTTATTTTTTATTAACTTTTATAAAAAGGAGATACAAATGGCAAAAACCGACGGAATAGATGCAACACAACTTAAAAGTTTTATGGATAGAATTGAAAGATTGGAAGAAGAAATGGCAAATATCAGAAGTGATATCCGTGAAATTTATGCAGAGGCAAAAAGCTACGGATATGATCCGAAAATTATGCGAGTAATCCTTCGTCTTCAAAAGCTTGATGAAGCAGACAGAAGCGAACTTGATGAGCTAACCGAAACTTACAGAGTTGCTTTAAACGTATAAAAAAACGCCCCTCCAAAGAGGGGTTTTATTTTACATATTACCGCATTTATTACAACCGCTACACCCGTTACAAATAAGCCTTCCTCCGCATTCCTCACAATTCTTACCAAACTTTTTTTGATAAAGGTTATTATTCCCGAACAAATCCCCCTTTGGTAAATTAAGTCTGAAATCAATGTCCTTACCTTCGAATTGCAATCCGGATTTATATGCCATCACTGACTGAATTCGCTTATTTTTCAAATGATACCTTTTCCCGTCTTTAAGGAAAACATTTCCCGTTTCCATAAAACAAAATCTTATATTCTCACCGACACATTCATCATACAACTTTTTCACCCAATCATAATTGCACACCCGCGCACCGTCATAATTCTCACCACCGACAATCACTTCCTCAATCTGTCCAGTTTTTAAATAAGGCAAAAGAGAAACTTCCCCGATAAACGGTGCACAGATAACACCTTTATGTTTAAATGGAAGTGATAAAAGTATAGGGATTCGCTCATCAGCCCTTATTTGATTTTCCGCTGTTATATGAAGGAAACAATTTTCCCAACCATCACCCCAATCAGACGGAAGACAAGCCTCGATTCGCTCCGGCCTTTTCGTGATAAAACGAAAGACAACATCACTACGTTGCCTTATAATATCCCAAGCATCACTCCGCCACTCATCCGCTTCCTCCAAGAAAAAATCCGAGGTCATACACACACGCAAAGTTTCCCCGCTTTTTATTTTATAGGAACCGTCCTTGTTTTTATGAAGCGGATAATCAAAATTATTCCTTACCTTATAAACTTTCGAACCGGCTTGCCCCCTTTGTTTATCAAGGTAATACATATAGCAATTCTGACACCCTTCACTTTTTTTAAAACACCCGTGCCAGGGATTCCAAATATCGTGCATAAACTACTCTTCCAAATCTTTTTTCACATCATCAGAATTTAAAATATCATCGATTCGTTTTGCATAATCAAGACTCGTATCAAGTTTGAAAATCAATGTTGGAGTAGAACGAAACTCACTGTTATTTGCAAGCTCATATCTGACCTCCGAACTGATTTCATTTAACTTTTTTACAACTTCCTCATTCTTAGACGAGTCAAGTGCCGACACATACACAACCGCACTTTCAAACCCGCGCGAAGGAACAACCTCTAATATAGAAAACAAATCCTTTATTTTATATTCAAACCTGCCATCCAAAAAAAGTTGTGAAAGTTTCCGTTTAATGGCCTCACCAACCTGATAATGTCTTTTTGAAATTTCTTTTTTCATTTTTTACCTCTTAAAAAAACTGCTATAAAATATATAGCAGTTATAATACCTTACATCCGAAAAATCTGCAATATTATTTTGAAAGTTTGTCACCTAATTTAATATTTGCTTTTTTAATTGTTCCGGCAGGAAGCTCTATCACATATCTGGTTGCTTTTTCTGAACCTGAAAACACTGCTTCACATTCATCAAAGAAAGCATCAATATCCCAATTTTTATCATCAGGATGTTTTACCGCTTCTGCCTCATATTCCAAATTACAAGGATTGATATAATCTTCGGTCAATGGCTCTCTGTCATTTGCAAGAGCTACTACAACACCATCATTGTTAAGGAAAACCATATCCAAAGGAACATAAGTATTTTTCATCCACATAGAATAGTAATCAGGCTTTCCAAAATCAAAAATCATACCTGTATTTTCTGGAACATCTTTTCTGTTCATTAAACCTGTAAGTCTTGCTTCATCATTATCCGCTACTTCCAATTTCAAATCAACCTTTTGCTTTTTTCCGTCCACAGACATAATTTTATAATTTTCTACTTTAAGGTTACTGTTTACCTTTTTACATGGGAAAAATGACTTTACTCCGAATGCAATGGCAACCACCAAAGCAACAAGGAAAATTATCAACCAAAGTTTTCCGTGTCCGCCCTTTTTAACATTAGATTTTTTTGCACTTTTTTTATTTACCATAATATCCTCCGATTTTTTATTATTAACAAATATATATTACCGCAAAATAACAAAACTATCAACATTTACTTTTTTTTTATTTTTTAAAACCTCTGCACCGGTCACCACATCCAAAAGCTCATCCGTAATTTCCGTTTGCCGTCTTTGCTGATATTCAAGGTTCATTTGATCCAAATGTTCATCAATATTTTTCTCTGCATTTTGCATAGTCATCATCCGAGTAAAATGTTCCGCCGACAAACTTTGGGAAATCGCTTTATACACATTCACAAACAAAAGTTGTCTGATAAAGGAGGAAAACAATCCCGCCTCATCAAAATTATACATAGGGATTTGATTATCATCCCATTTCCTTTTTTTAATCTTTTTCAAAAATTCCGTATCCACAGGCAAAAGTTGCACCATATCTTGATCAAACGCGGTCGAGCTGACCTTTCTGTTGAAAAACAAAAGGACTTTCAAATCCCCCTTTGAAAAATTAAGATACGCATCATCTTCATCTTTCCCTTCTACGTGAAGCTCGGTCAAACGAAGTATTATTTTTTTCGCAACCGAAATCATCATTTTCACCGAACTTGGCATAGAAAACAAAGTATTTACGTTCCAACCTTCCGCCAACACTTTAGATGAAAGACTTTTACCCGCAACAATCAAGGATACGTCCTCTTTGCTTATCTCATTTTTTTTGAAATAGTCAAAAGCATAATTCACAATCATTTTATTAAATTTACCGACCAAGCCCTGATCCGAACCTATAAGAACGGCAATCACCTTTTGATGTTTCGAATTTTTCTTTAAATCCGGAATATTAGTATCCCTTAAAACAGCCTGCAAAGCTTTTTCTATTATATCGGAATAATTTTGAAGGGCACGGGTAGATTTTTCATACTGTCCCACACTTACCGCAGACAAAGTTTTCATACTGCTCACAATATCTTTAAGTGAGGAAGTAGTCTTTATTCGCTTTTTTAATCCTTCAAGTGTTTGCATACTATTCCTCTATATACTTTTTTGCAACATCTTCCGCCAATGTTTTAATTGCATCTTTAAATTCATCTTTTAATGTCGCCCCGTTATCAATTTCCGTTAACACAGCCTTTATTTCCGCATTCGCCCGTTTAAGGAGTTCCGCTTCCGCATCAGGAATACGTTTAACATCAATATCATCAAATACACCTACATTAGTTGCGTAAATAATAACAATTTGTTCCGACGCACGAAGAGGTTGATACTGAGGTTGTTTTAAAACCGCCCTTATCCGCTCACCTCTTAACAAAGTTTTTCTTGTATCTTCATCAAGCTGAGTTCCGAATTTCGAAAACGCCTCCAATTCTTCAAATTGAGAATACGAAATTTTCATATCGCCCGACACCGCTTTATAAGCCGGAAGCTGAGCCTTTGACCCGACACGGGAAACCGAAATACCTATATTTATCGCTGGTATAATACCCTTTGAAAACAAAGTATTAGTTAAAAATATCTGACCGTCGGTAATGGAAATAAGATTCGTCGGAATATACGCCGAAACATTTTCCGCCAACGTTTCACAAATCGGAAGTGCGGTCAACGACCCCCCGCCATATTCTTTTTTAAGCCTTGTTGAACGCTCCAACAATCTGGAATGCACATAAAATATATCACCGGGGAAAGCCTCACGTCCAGGTGGGCGTCTTAAAAACAAAGACAACTGCCTGTATGCCTGTGCATGGAAAGTCAAATTATCATAAATAATAAGGACATCTTTACCTTCCTTCTCCATAAAATATTCAGCCATAGAAGTCGCCGCATACGGTGCCACATACAAAAGCCCCGGGGACTGTTCCCCGCCGGCAACAACGACAATGGTATTTTTCATACAATCTTTTTTCTTTAAAACATCTATCACCTTTGCGACACTGTCCGCCCTGCTTCCTATTGCACAATAAACACAAATAACACCTGTATCTTTTTGTGCAAGTATAGCATCAACCGCAATCGCAGTTTTTCCCGTCTGCCTGTCCCCAAGGATAAGTTCTCTTTGCCCCCTGCCGATAGGAATAATCGCATCTATTGCTTTAAGTCCGGTTTGAAGAGGAACCGACACTTCCTGCCTTTCCATAATCTGATGAGCTTCACGCTCTATATTATACCGCTCGGTCGCAACAATCTTTGCCCCGCCGTCCAAAGGATTCCCAAGGGGATCCACCACACGTCCCAAAAGCGCAGGTCCGACAGGCACATCCGCGATTCGCCCTGTTCTTTTTACCTTTTCCCCTGCCTCTATATTCTGAGGATTATCAAGAAGGACTATACCCACCGTATCTTCGTTAAGGTTTATAACTATACCAAGACTGTCCTTTATCTCAACAAGCTCATCCATTTTCACCGAAGACAGCCCCGTCGCTCTGACAATACTGCCTATGACTTCAACAACCTCACCAACCTCTTCCGATACAATATGAGCCTTTGTTTTTTTTGAAACAGAACTTACCTCGTTCAAAGTTTTTTTAACCGTTTCCTTTAACATACCCTCCTCCTACTTATCCTTTTTCTCAACAACTTTTTCTGTCTTAGTCAAATTTGCAATCGCATTATCCAAATTCGTTTTAAGTGCGGATATATAAGTATCCATTCCGTATCTGATAAGAAGAGAATCACAAATAACCTCTATCCCGCACAAAATAGATAAATCAATTTTAAATTCAACATTACTAATCTTTTTACCGATAAGTTGAGAAAGTGCCGTTTTAATTTTCGCTTCCTCTTTACTCCCGATTTTAAAAGATGTCGCAACAACAATATGCTTGGATTTATTATAAAATTCATTGATAAGTTCGGATTTTTCAATTTTCCCCTTTGAAATCTTATCAATAAAATTTTCTAAAATAACCGTTTGAACATCTTCATTCGCCAAATCTTTAAGTGCAGCCGAAACAGTATTCACAATGACATCCCCTGCGATATCGGAAATCGACATACGAAGAGCTTCCCGCTCCTCTACCAACTGTTTATCAAAAGCCGACTTTTTCGCATTTATTTCGGAATTAAGATATTTCATCAAAAGAGCCTGTTCCTTTTCCGACTTCTTATGTGCCTCTGCAATAACATCACTTTTTGCATTTTCCACCTCGGCTATTTTTTTAAGAAGCTGTTTTTTCTCTTTCTCAGCCTCAATCCTGGCTTCCTCCGCCTCTTTAAGTCGCGATTGTATAGCCTTTTCACGCTTATCCATAGAAGACAGCACCGGAGCAAAAAGATATTTTTTAAGTATCCATACAATAACTAAAAAGTTTATAGTCTGAAAAAATACAGTACTCCAATTTATATTCATAATAAATCCCTTACTTTTTCAAAAGCATTTTTTATTTTGCAAGTTGTTCGACACCATAGTTCCAAAACGGATTACTGAATATCAAAATCATTGAAACCAAAAGTGCATAAATCGCTGTTGATTCAAGCATAGCAAGAGCAACAAACAAAGTGCTTCTGATACTGCTTGCTTCATCCGGTTGTTGTGCCATAGAAGCCAAAGCCTGTCTAACGGAATTACCTTCCGCAAGTGAAGGACCCAAACCTCCTATACCAACCGCAAACGATGCTCCTAACACAGATGCAACTGCAATCCAAACTAATCCCATATCCATTTTATACCTTCCTTTCGTTTAGTTATTAAAATTTATCAAATCCGTGAAAGTTGAAGTCTCATCAACTCTTCCTCCTCAGATTCCGTCGGATTCCCCATACCTGCACCGATATATACCATAGCAAGCACAGAAAATATATATGGCTGTATTGTTCCGGCCAAAAGCCCATAAATATTCACCAACCCCGGTATCACAAGCGGAGCAAGTGCAAATATAATAGTAGCCAACAATCCACCGCTCATTATGTTTCCGTAAAGCCTTATCGCAAGGGACACCCCGCTTGAAACTTCACTTAAAATATTTATAGGGAACATCACTATATAGGGTTCAAAAAATCTTTTGAAATAACGAATAACGCCAAACTTTTCCATACCAAAGGTAAACACCGAACACATAACAATAAGTGATAACGCCGCCGTTGTTGAAATTGACGCTGTCGGAGGTATATACCATTCTACCGCACCATCAACAAAAAACGGTATAGGAAGAAGAGCCGTCCAATTCGCAACCAAAATAAAAATAAATAAACTTCCGACAAGGGGGATAAACCTATCCGCCTTTCGTCCCATCATAGATTCTATTTGATCTCTGACAAACTTAACAATAACTTCCACACCGTTTTGAAACGGCGACATCACAAACGAATAATTGAAATTCCGTGTAAGTCTTTTAAAGAAAATAAAAAGAAATAACATTATTGCCCAGGTTCCGACCAATGTCATATTGATATCAATCGTAACTTGTCGATTAAATATATTAAGGGGTATTTGATAAAATATTATTTCATCAGGACTAATCTTCATCATCCGCCCCCTTTTGAGTTGCAAGTTTTTGTTTTTCCCGCCGAACGAAAAAATATTTAACAACCAAAAATGTTAAAACCATAAGGGCAAGTTCATCCAACGCCCTATAATATTTAAGCATTAAAAAGAAAAATATTCCCGCAAGTGTAAACCTTATTAAAAACGAAGTATAAAAATAAGTCAGATTACCGAACTTTGAATCATCTTCGGTCATAACTCTGTTCATACCGAATTTTAACATGGTAAAGTAAATAATACTGAACAAAGCCGTTACAAAAATCACAAATAAATATATATACAAACTTTGCATCACTTATACTCCTTATTTATCTTATCATTTTCCCGTCTTATCCATAACATGGCATTATAACAACCGAGCAAAATCCCGAACAAAATAAAATATAATGTATAGGATAAATGTTCCGACGGATAATGTTCATCAACATACATACCTAAATAAGCGGCAATAATCGTAGGAACCGCCACGCTCCAACCGACAAGTCCGAAAAGAGAAAACGCACTAATCACAAATTTCCTGCGTCCGCTTACAAAAACTTTTCTATCAATTTTTTTGGAAACATTAACTTGCATATCCTTATCTATTTTAGAACTTTTTTTATTTTCAATATTACCGCGTCTTACCATTTTCATTCTCCTAATTCCAATAAAAGTTTTGCAATGTTACCTTCAAGTGAAGCAAGAGCCGTTCTTGTTTTTCTTTCATTATCATCAATTTCATAAAATTCCTTTTCCATCTTTTTTTTCAAATCAATCAAACTGTCCCCTTTTATAATATGTCTGACGGCAAGACTGACATTCATCCCTATTTTCACAAACACACCGCCGTCAACTGCAAACACGCTCTCTCTCCCACCAGATATAAATCTGAAAACAGATGTTGCAAGTGATGAAACATAATCCGCATGTTTTGGAAGTATGGTAAAATAACCTTCCAACCCTTCGGCATAGATTCTGTCCACATCTGCGACATCAAAAACTTCCAGCGGTGTGATAATTTTAAGGTTCATCATTTTCCTCTACCTTACGTTCCTCTTTTTCAACTTTTTCATCTTCCTCTTTATTCATATCAACCTTTACCTCACTTATATCGCCAATCATATAAAAGGCATTAGGGCTAAGATGCAAAAACTCACCTTTTAAAATTCTTTCACATCCCTCTAAGGTTTTATCCAAATCCACAAGCTTCCCGTCCAACCCGGTGAAATGCTTGGTCGTAGCAAAAGGCTGAGTCAAAAATCTTTCCAACTGACGCGCTTTGATAACAGTTGCCTGATCCTCATCGGAAAGTTCATCATAGCCCAGCATGGCAATAATATCTTGCAAATCTTCGTATTGAGCCATAACCATTTTAACATTTTTTGCAACTTCGTAATGTCTTTGCCCGACAATATCGGCAGACAACATTTTCGAACTTGATGCAAGGGGGTCAAGCGCAGGATATAACCCTTGCGACGCCATTTTTCGAGAAAGCACAACCGTTGCCGATAAATGGGAAAAAGTTTCCGCCGCCGACGGATCGGTAAAATCATCGGCCGGCACATAAACCGCCTGTATAGAAGTAATAGAAGCCGACTTAGTCGACGCAATTCTTTCCTGTAACGCTGCCAAATCCTGACCCAGTGATGACTGATATCCGACACGCGAAGGTATTCGTCCCATAAGTCCGGCAACCTCCGACCCCGCCTGAACAAATCTGAAAATATTATCAATCATAAGAAGGACATCTTGCTTCAAATCATCACGAAAATATTCTGCAATGGTCAAGGCTGCTTGTGCCACCCTGAACCTGACACCGGACGGTTCATTCATCTGACCGAATATCATAGTGGTTTTATCCAAAACACCGGCATCACTCATTTCACGATAAAGCTCTTCTCCTTCACGACTTCGCTCACCGACACCGCAAAAAAGCGAAACACCGTCATACCTTCCGAACATATTGTTAATCATTTCGGTGATAAGGACTGTTTTACCACAACCGGCACCACCAAAAAGTCCCGTCTTTCCACCACGTTCCAAAGGAGTCAATAAGTCAATCGCCTTTATCCCGGTTTGGAAAATTTCCGATTTCACACTTCTATCCATAAGGGGTATAGGCTTATTATGTATTCCGCGCCATCCGGCAATATCCTTTAATTCACCTTTATTATCAATCGGCTTACCGTTAACATTTATCATACGACCAAGGACACCTTTCCCAACCGGAATAGTAAGAGGTCCGCCCGTATCAACCATTTCATCACCTCGGGCAAGCCCTTGTGTAGTAGTAATCGCAACACAACGAACATTATGAAGATCAATATGATCCTCAACCTCTACAATAATTTCACGTTCATCAGGAGTTTTTTTATTTATTGTTGCAACAAGCTTTTCATAAATCGCCGGTAATTTTTTTTCAAAATAAACAACGACTATGCTACCCTCAATTTCTTTTACAACACCAATATTCAAAGATTTATCAACCATTTCCCCTTCCCTCTATAAATTATAAATTAAATATAACACCTTTTACAATTCATATCAATTAAAAAACAATCCTAAAATCTGTAAAAAAAGTTTATATTTACTTGAAATTTAATTTACATAACATTATAGTATAAATGAAATACGGAGAGGAAAATTGAAAAAAATAGATGAACAAAGATACTTATGGATTTTAAGAGTCTTCGGGATTTTTATGGTATTAAGCGTAATACTGAATCTCATTCTTATCTTCTCATTTAACAAAATCGCTCCACAAACAAAATGGGAGGCATTTTTTGTTGAATCCCAAGATGACAACATAGACACCGTATATATACAACGTGCATCAAATTTAAACATCTCACAAAATTCTATCGGAAGCCAAATCGCAAAAACTTACATCATTGAATATATTATAGACAGGGAAAGTTTATATCTTAATCCTATAAGGATGAAAAACCTTTGGGGTCCCGACAGCAACATTTTCTTTTTAAGTTCCGAACAAATTTACAGGGATTTTTACAACAGTCGCAATTTCAAAAACGGGATTTTAAATCCTAATAAACAAATAATAACCGTATCTGTAAATCCGGACGATGTGCAATACCATTCGACACTTAATTTGTGGGAGGCTTTTGCAACATTGACAATAACGGATCAATTCGGACTTAACAAAAAATCCGAAATAAGGAAAATTCAAATAAAGGCAAAATTCCTTCAAACCCCGTATAAAAAGAACTCAAAATCAATGTGGAAAAATCCTCTTGGCTTTGTAATTGAGGAGTATAAATATATGGGTATTTAGTTCAAATTAAAAAAAATTAAAAAAATACTTGTATTATCAATAAAAAAAAGGCTAAATTATAGAAAGAGGAACAGGAAAGACATAAAAATGAAAAATATTTTTAAAATTTTATCTTTAATAATGATGCTTTTAACCGCACCTGCATATTCTCAGGAAATAATTCCTGGTGTAGGATTCGGAACGCAAAACGCATGGGACAATCCTATGCAAAATATGGGTGAAAATCAAACCAAGCCGGGATTCCAACGTATACAATGGGAACCTGGTTCCGTTATGCCGATAAAACTTCGCGACGGTATGTTGACCATTATAAACTTTCCGGAATGGGAAACTATAAAGGATGCCTATGTCGGGGATAAGGACTTCTTTGACGGTCGTCCGGTTGAAAAAAACACATTTATGATTTCACCTGTTGACGGTCGTGCAATGGCAGATACCAACTTATTTATTTTTGGAAGCAGTGGAAATAAATACGTATTCTATTTAAAGTCAGAACCTCTTAACACCGAAAAAATTACCTCTTCTGTAATTGATGTTTCTGTTCCTTATAAATACAGAAAGGGAAGCAACGGTGGTGCCGCATCCGGCTCATCAAATAACTTTGCCTCATCAAAATCAATAATGGGCGGTCAAAGTTACAGGGAAACCGGTGACAGTGATTGGGAAGGTGAAGATTTCGGCTGGATAAAAAGTATCAATGTTGACCCAACCGAATTCAGATTTGATTTGGACGTGTTCGTTCCAAATCCTGATGATTACGTAATCGCACCTGAACGTGTATGGCGTGACCAAATCTTTACATACATAGATTTCGGAGAAAAGGCTTTAAATATGAATCAACGCCCTGTTGTATCCCTTCTTGTCGAAGGTGGCGAAACACCTGTCGGCTCCAGAACAGAAGGTCCGCAAAGCCGTCTTCTTGTAGTAGAAGCAATCGGCGATTTGGTTTTACGAAACGGTCAAAGAATTGTATGTATAAAACTTCGTTCAAAACCATACTTATTATCTAACCCACCACCTCCACAGGATTTGGTTGCTGTTGCGGGAAACATAGGCGGTAATGCAAATATGTCCGCAGGATATGGTATGGATATGTCACAATCCTACTATGGATATGATATGACCGGCGGAAGCTATATGTATCCGCAATCACTACCTTACGGTGCCGGCGCAATGCCAATGGGCTATCCTATGGCAGGCGGATATATGGGTAACGGTGCAATGGGAGGTTCTTCCTACCTAACCGGTGAAGAAAACGAAATAATATATAATTCACTTCAAGCAAAATCCAAAACAAATGCATCAGTTTTGCCAAACCACTATGTCCCTCTTGTAAAGCAAAACTCTCAAAATGTAAGTGTTGAAATATTCAAGGGTAAATCAGTATCCGATTTGGAAAACAAATGGCTTGAACTTACCGAAAAACTACCATGGCTTGACGAATACACTCCATTCTATTCCGTTGAAACCAGCGGTGTTGATGAAATAGGACAACAAAGATATTATGGCGGAGAATTCTACCGTTTGCGTGTCGGACCATTCTCACAGATAGAGGTTGCAGATGAAATTTGTCAGAAACTGTCTCTTCAAAATGTCCCATGTAATGTTGTAAGGACACAATAAAAAGGGGTTCCCTCATGGCAATATTTAAAAAACAAAAGGCAGGCGCAACTCAAACTTCATCACCATCAGATGAAAACGAACAAATGTTGCCTGCCAATAAAAAAAGTAAATCTGAAATTACAACAAAACAAACAAATACAATATTGCTTATCATCGCATTCGTTATGCTTGGTATTTTTGTTGTCGGCGCAATATTTACAACAAATAAAAATCAAGCAGATATACAGGCGATGGAAAACTCCATACCCGAAGAAACAACTACTACAACAACAACCGTTACAACAGAAACTTTTACATATATTTCACCTGTTGTAAGCTCTGATCCGCAAACCGTAAAATTTGATAATATACTTGTCGGAACGGAAAGCTTTAACTCTATCATGATTTCCGTTGCAAACAGTCCGATAAAAATAACTGACATAAAATTCTCAACACAAGTTGACGGTCTTTCCTATGATGACGATTGCACACAAAGGGAATCTATCACACCGGAATCAAATTGCATAATAAACCTTATTTGGACACCGACAAAAGTTGAAAACAAAAATATCTTTATGCTTCTTACCTATAATGATCCGGACAGCGAAGACATAACCACATCAGCACAAAGCGAACGTGGAAAATCAAGAACGTATAAAATAAACATCTCTCTTTCCTCAATGGAAAACAAAACATCTGTTGAAACATATGATGAGGAAGAAGAGGACGAATTTTACGATGATGACGAAGATGAAGAATACGAAGAAGAGGAGGAGGAAGAGGAAGATTTCCAACCTGCGACAAGACGTGACGTTCGAAATTTCACAAACACTGTTGCACCAGTAATGAATCAAGCACAGGAAACAACAAAAACAATATACCCTTCCGATTGCAAAAAATATGCAAGCAAGGCTTACGACTTTTCGGGAACATTCATAGGTTGGGTTCAAACAAATAACGATGTCTTTGCACCAAATTGTTCAAAGGTCATAGGTTCTCTTCAGGAGGACGGCATGGTCCTTGAAATAGGGACCGGAAAACTTATCGGAAAGGGTGCCGTTTTTGATAAAAAGAAATCAGAGGAAAAAAGAATTGAACTTACTCTTCCGCTTTTAGAGGAGGTAATGGAAACCGTAACATCCGAAAACTTTAATCCCAGTATAGAGGATATATCCGCAAACCGTAGTGCAGTTAAAACAGAAGGATACGGCGGTAAAGATGCATCAAATTACAGTAACGAAGATTTATACAAGGCCGACGATCCACTAAAAATAATCAGCCGACAGAAAAATTCCCTTATTCCGTTTACTATCACAGAGCCTACCCAACTGTCATCTATGCCAAAGGATGAACGTTATGTCCTTCGCCAATCAAAACCGATACCTGCGGTCCTTAACCGACCTATATATTTCGGAAGTGCGCGTGAAAATTCTCGTGCCGGCGAAGACGGGACTATATATTCGGCACATGAAGGAAACGCAGTTGCCACTGTCGAAAGGAATGTTTACGGCGGTGACGGTCGAACAATAATAATCCCTGCCGGATCTCAACTGATTGGAACTGCTGATGAACCTGCCGGTACCGGATTACAGGAAACCGAAAAAATAAATATAACCTGGACAAGACTTATTCGTCCGGACGGCGCAGAATTCAACCTTGACGGTCTTACCGCATTTACTGGCGATGCCCAAGGTCGAGAAGGCGTCCCCGGAAAAAACGATACGGAATATATGCGTGATTTATTCATAAAACCGCTTCTTTATTCTGCTCTTCCTGTTGCAATGGAAGCAATATTCCCATCAACATCATCCCTTGTTACCCGTGTCAAAAGGACTGACGGAACATATCAAACTATCGATGATGCAATAACAGAGGAGGAAGGAGATTACGGCTTTGATTGGAATGAATCAACCTATGATCTTAATATGTCATCAAAGGATAAAATGAAAGCCGAAATCCAACAAAATTGGAAAACCGGTATGCAAAAACTTATTGACCAATCTGCAAACCAATCAATACCGTTTACAGTTGCAGCCGGAACCCGCATTATGGTATTTTTAAACAAAGATATTATGCTTCGTATCGAAGACGATATGACAGAAGCATTAAGCAATGCTTCTACTGAAGCAGAGGGCGGTGCCGGAGAATAAAAGGAAAAACATAAATGAAAAAATTCTTAACATTAACTTTAACGATTTTTACATTACTTTCAACAAACGCAAACGCAACAACTTTTATGTCCGCGTTTGAGGAAATCCCTCTTCAAAACGGACTTAGCGAAGAAGAACCTTTTTCCTATGATACAGAGGAAATAAGGATAATTGAACAATATGTTTCAAGTGCCGATATGAGCATTGATGAATTTTTAAAATTTTACCGAACAACACTAAAATCATTGGGCTGGAATGAAATTTCCCATAATGATAAAAATACCGTTTTCAAACGCGAAGATGAATCATTAACACTTACAATAGAATCAAGTTCTCCGCTTGTTGTTTTATTTTCACTTAAACCTTACGGTAAATAATTAAGCAATATCGGTAATCATACGAATATTACCCTCTCTGCCTATTTGAACGACACGAAGTTTTTGCCTCATATTCTCCAAAGTCTTTTGCTGATCAAGTTCTGGAAACGTATGCAAAATCCGATCAATAAAAGCCTTATACGCCCCCTCAACCGATTCGGCATGAATTGTTGCATAGAAATGCTTATGCCCTGTTCCCATAAGCTCCCATATCGCACCGGCATTTTCGGTTGAAATTTCCCCACCCATAATAGCATCGGGAGTCATACGCACAACCAAATCAATCACATCTTTATACGTGAACATATTTGTTTGCCCGGTTCGTGACAAAAGCAAATGAATATGATTCTTCTGCGGAACAATCAACTCCCTTGAATCTTCAATCGTAATCACACGAAGCGAAGGACTAAGTAACTTTAAAATATTATTTAAAAAAGTTGTTTTACCGGTCGACGTAGCACCGCTTATCAAAATATGATCACCCCTGGAGATAGCATCCATCAAACGCTGATACGGATCACTTGCCAACTCAACATTTTCCGCTGACAGATGTTGAAGCTCCGCCCCCTTCACCAAACCGTAATCGGCAAAATCAAAATCCACTGTATCCTTTTTCGTTCTGATGGCAAGGGCAATTCCTCCCTCTATATCATCATTATCATAAAGGACATTTTTACCGGCAATTCCCGAAAATCTATGATCCCCTGGAAGTGTGGCATACACCACCGGAATACCGGTAGAAGGATCAAACGGCACTTCATAAGTATTTGCAATAATATTCATAATATCGGTTAAATAATCCTTTGATAAATGCTTATCTTTTTCCATCACCCAAGGAATTTCACGCCGTCCGCGAAGTCTTAACCAAACCTCCCCGGCATGATTAACGGCGACTTCTTCTATATTGGATTGCATATACCAATTTGCAAGATATTTAAGCGTTGAATTTAAAACCTCATTAGCCATTAACTCTCTCCTCTTTAAATAAATTACCTCAAATAAAGAAAATTTACAATACATTTTTATGATTTTATGCTTTCGCTTTCCCATTTTTTTTGATATAATAGCCTTTATAATATTAAGGGATAAAAATGATTGCAAAAAGAACAAAAACTTTAACGGAACAGGAAATAAAGGAGATTCATTCTACTATTGATATAATTGACATATCACTTTATGACCTTATAAAAAAGCGATGCGAACTTATATCCGAGCTTAATAAAAACACAAACACAACCCTACATGATTTATCAAAATCCCTTTCCCTTACAATCGAAAAAATCACAAACGAAAGAAAATACGACAAATCAACTTTGTCAACGACCATAGGTTTAATAAAACTTCTTGAAATAACATCAAGGAATATGGAAATAGGCATTTCATTAAAAAAGGAAAAAGTATCCGAACTTGAATCCATACTTTCACACATAAAAAACTTATTCCCGTTATTCGATAATATAAAGTATAGGGTTTTCCCGAAATACGGCGATATAATCAAAAACATAACCTCAACAAATAACCTTATCGCATCGATTCCTGCTACACATACAACACCAAAGGACGTATGGTGGATGGGAATGCTTGCCCCGGAAAAACAAAACATAAAAATCATAAACAAGATTCCGTTGACCGAAGAAAATGATAAAATACCGGAATACCTTATCACAAACACAAATAAATACTGGAATTTCGACCGAAGCGTAATAGTAATTGCGACATCGGAAACCGTAACACATACATGGTTAAAGGGCGCCCTACACCGCCTTCAAATCCCATTATACGAGGTAATAGATTCCACCGCGGTATTCAATGGAACCGTGCTACATCTTGTTGAAATATCATATCCTATACAATCGGAAACCGATAAAATCTTTTCACTTAACGAAACAATAAACGGAATAAATATCCAAATCGCAGGATATCTTGGCGGATATTTTCTATCCATCATTGACAAAGATAAGATACTATCTTTCAAAACAATGTAAAAAAAACTTTATTTTCCCAAATAATATAGTATAAATAAAGTATGAAAATAAAGAAATATAATATACTATACAGATTTCTAAGCCTCCATTTCATAAAGTCATTTGGATTGGTATTTTGTTGTATTGCCGGAATAATAGCTTTATTTTCCATAATAAAAAGCATTAAATCATTCGCGACAAAGGCTCGCGATATCCCGTTCAGCGTTACAATACAATACGCCTTACTTGATATATCCTATACACTGACAACAACATTACCTCTTTCCGTATTACTTGCCGGCATACTGACATTTTGGAAATTATCAAGGACATCCGAACTTACCGTAATCCGTTCCATCGGTATATCGGTTTGGCAATTTTTAACTCCTATCCTCGGGGTCTGTATTGCCATAGGTTTCTTGAATATGTCGGTATTAAGCCCTATCGGCTCCGCCTTACAAAAACGCATTTCCAGACTTAATTACAAATATGAAATAAGCCATTCCAACCCGCTTTTATTCTCACAAAACGGTTTGTGGTTAAAGGAAAAATCGGATCTTACACAATCATTTATCTATGCCGAATATATAAAAAAGGAACAAAATGTCCTAAATGCAAAAAATTTAACAATATTCGTAACCGATTTAAAAAATAATTTTTTAAAAAGGATAGAGGCAGATTCGGCAACACTCCAAAACCACCGCTTAATTTTAAAAAACGTAAAAATAATAGACCCAAAACTTTTCATTGATGAATTTGATATATACGATTATCCGACAGTTTTAACAGTTGATAAGATAGAGGAAAATTCATCAGAGCCTGAAAGCTTTTCATTTTGGGAGCTTCCAAGTTTCATAAAATTCTTTGAAAAGTCAGGTTTCTCCGCCAGAAAACATTTATCATATTTTTACACACTTTTATTTTTACCACTGACACTTTGTGCAATGCTTTTGATATCCGCAATATTTTCCATTTCACCGAAACGAAATCAGGCAAACCTGGTCTTCAAATTAACCGGCGGTATTTTAATAGGTTTCGGTGTATTTTTCATTGACCAGGTCGTTCGTGCAATCGGGACATCCGGCCGAATACCTATATTCATATCAAATATAACAATACCTGTTGTCGCAATACTTTTATGTATAACAATTTTATTGTATGAAGAGGATGGATAATAAATGCAAAGAGGGGTCAAATTTTTATCAATCATATTTTCTGTTTTCCATTTTTCCTTAATGGGAAATGTATTATATGCACAATCTTCAAAGATAAATATGTCCTATACCGCTCCGATAGGTATGCAAACATTAAACCCAAACACTCCGGAAAATAAAAACCTTTACAATAAAAATTTTTCCGGCGCCGCACACAGCATTATCTCCGAAATCTTCAAAAATACTAATGTAAATTTAAACTACATCCCCTATGATAATTACAACTCTGCATTACAAGCATCTCAGTTACACCTGTCACAAAACACCCTCGATTTTATAATAGGCATAACATTTGATGAAAATACACTGAAATACCTGAACTATATCCCGCACCCTATTTACACGGATAACATAGTCATCATAGTCGATAATTCCCACATAAAGGATAAATCCATACTGACAAAGGATTTATACGAAACTATATCCAACCTGTCACGAAACAACATTGCAATAACTATTGATAACTTGGATATGAACCTTCACCCCTTTCAATCATTTAAGGAAAAAGACGTCGCCACGGCAATGGAAACGGTATTTAACAAAAATACATTCCTGATACTTCCTTTTGAAATGGCACTCAGTTATTTACAGGACAATAAATCAAATCCAAAGGTAAAGACCTTAAAGATTTTAAAATACCCAAATCAGGTCAATTACTTTATCGCCCTTAATAAAAACAAAACACAGGAAAAAATCAAACACGAAGGAGAAATGTATCTGCCCGAAGATTTTATAAAAACCCGATTAAACGATATGACCGATTCCGGACAACTCCAACAAATAATAGGCGAATTTAAAACAAAGTAAACATTTTACTTTTAAAAAAAATATATTATAATGTTTTCAAAGGAGAAGATTTTGCTTAAAAAGTTACTGACATGTCTGTTTATTCTAACAAGCTCCATCACCTATGCACAGGAAATAATGGAAATGGATTCATACGAAGATGATGTCGAATTCATTGGTGAGGATGGAGAGGAAGAAGAATACGAAGATTATGTCGAAGAGGGACAAGAAGAATACGTTGTATCAAACTTAAACGAACGGGTAAAGGGTTTCGATATCGCCGGCGTAATGTTGGAAATGAACTATAAAAAGGTGCGTGAGGTATTAAAGGAACGCAAATACAAATTCATTGATGTTGAATACAAAATTCCCGAATACTTTACTTTTAATTACGATTCTATCTGTCGTTCACATAACGTCTTCATCCCTGAAAATTTAAAGGCTTGTATCACAGGTCTTGCAAAAAAGGATAAGATGCAATATGTCTATAAGGCATCATTTAAAAAACACGATACTAACGAAGATATCAATGTTTATTTCACAGGTCCTTTGACCGATAACAAAGTTTATAAAATAGAATACACAAATGACGTAAATAAAAAATACGGTGATGCAAAAAATTTCCAATATCAAAGGGAGGAACGTCGCCGTGCATTTTGGTATTTCGTTCTTTCAAAATACGGCGAACCGAACGTAGAACCTAATCAATGGGTTTTGGATATGGAGGAAGAATTGCAAACAAGCCTTACCGCACAATATGGTAAACTTACACTTGAAAACAAAAAACAATTCGCATTTGATGTATTGGAAACAAACAAAGAAGCTCGTCGCCAATTCAAATATACCAACTATACATTCTAATAAAAAATCCCCGACAAAACGGGGATTTAATTTTTTTGATTACAAAAATAAATTTACTAATCCCAACCTCGGGTATCTTGCAATCCTTTATATGTATCTTGTATATCATTTCCACGATTTGGATCTGCCAAATATGAAACGATAAATCCTGCAACACCAAGAAGAACAAGTGCAACAATAAGATAAAGTAATTTTTTCCAATCAATAGAACCGTCTTGGATAGCAGTCCATGCATAAGCCAAGAAAGCGAATGCAGCACAAACGAACAAAGCATTTCTTGTCCATGCAAATAAATTACTTCCGCGTTGTAAGAATTTTTGGAACGGACCGGTCAAACCTTCTGTAACAATTCTTTCACCATCTTGCTGCGCAAAAACATCAGCAGGAACAACAAACATAAACGCACATAAAATAGCAAGACAAACAAGTGTTGATTTCTTTGTTAAAAAATTAAATAATGACATCTTTTTCTCCTATAAATTAAATTACAAAAATATTATAGCAAAATTTCCGTATTAACGCAAGTTTTTTTTATTCACCTCATCTCTTCTTAATATTGGCATAATGAGGTTTTATATAAAGCGGTTCAATCGGCTCCTGCACAAAAGTTTGCCTGTCAAATTTCTCCTCAACCGCCGATAACACAGCAACCGGAGAAATCTCTCCGCCTATAACATTTTGACCGACATAAAAATTACTTATCACCGGCACATCCGACAAAACAGCATCCTTTAAAACAATACTATACTCACCTACCTTACATCCGTCAGCATCAAGCCTTCCGTAATAACAATCCTTTCCTGCCGCATCCAGATATATATTGTAATCCGACAATCCGGCATTTTTATATGTATAATACATTGCCTCAAAGTTAGAAAGACAAATCACCCTAACCCCTGTTGCAATCAAAAAACCCTTTATAACGGAAAGCCCTAACCGTATCCCAGTAAAAGAACCGGGACCGACTATCGCAACAACAAAATCCAAATCCGAAATTTTAACCCCGCCCAACACAGAAGAAATCGCATCAAAAATTTCCTCTGATTGGCTTTTCTCACCACTTGATAAAAAATTATGAACGCTATCCCCATCCTTAAAACAAATCTGTAAAAAATTAAGCGCAGTATTGATATAAAGACTTTTCATATTTTTAAATTGACCTCAGTATTTTTTCTTATATAATAACAAAAAGAGACTTAAAAGACAAGAGGGAAAAATGCTTTCAAAATTCTTAAAAACTACTACTCCAAAGGAAACATACAAACTTCCCGTTGTAACAAAGGAACTTGCCTCTTTTGCCACAACAATATTTGAATTTTCAACCGACGCAATGTTAATACTTGATTCGGTCGGCAAAATAGCCTCTGTCAACACCGCACTTTGCAACCTTATTTCTGATGAAAAGGAAAACATAGTCGGACAAATTCCGGAATTCCTTTTCGGCGGACAAAGTGACATTTTATCATTCAAAAATTTCATCCGGGATTTAGTTTTAAACGGCTATTGGAACGGTCAGGTTTTAGCAAGGAGCAAATCCGGAGCCGTAGTCCCGATGGAAATCCGCTTTTCCGCAATCTATAATGATATAGGTGAGGCAAACCACTTTATCGGTATCTGCTCTTCCATCTATTCTTATATATCAAAGATGAACGAGCTTCCATTCGACCCTAACCTTGACCCGCTTACAAAAACATATAACTACAATTCGTTCTTGCACCGCCTTGAACATAATATACATAAGATTGAAAAGGATATGTCAGTCCTTTCCGTATTGTATATTGATATTGACGGTTTTAAAAACCTTGATAACACACATAATTATTTAACCGGAGACACTGTCCTTAAAAACCTGGGCGCCCTTCTTACCGAAACACTTGAAAAAAGTGATACCGTAGCAAGATTAAAGGCGGACATTTTCTGCATAATACTTCTTGATATTTATACCCAGGAAAGCATTCAAAAAATGGCGGAAAACATTTTCAAAAAGATTACCGCACCTTATGCGCTGCACCCTGATATAGAACATATATCTATCAGTATGGGTGTTGCGACTTATCCTATAAGCGGGGAAAATCCGCAAAGCTTAATCGCCTCCGCCGCAGAAGCAACCAAGAATGCAAAAAATGCAGGTGGTAATCAAATCAAATATCATAAAAGTTTAAATGAGATAGATTAGCTAAGAGCTGTTCAAACCCAAACTCCCTGTTAAGGGAGTTTTTTTTAGTCGCAATTTTTCAAGACCGATAGGCTCTCTGGAAAAATTTTTATGAAGGGAAATTTATATAAAGTAAATACATCCACCAGAAAGGTTATTACGAAGTAATGACCGGCAACCCCCAGGGGGGCTCGGGGGTCGCCTTATAACAAGGAGGAGAGTATAAGGAATTTGAAGAGGAGGAAAAACATAAATGAAAACAATCAAACGCAATACATCTTCCAGTAGTAAGTTTTTTATAAAACTTACGTCGCCCTCCCTTACCCCCCCCCTTGCGGGAGGGCGACATTGACGAGGATAAAGATAAACAGATTGTTGAAGTTGTTTTTCATAAGTTTCCATATCCCTCAACCATATCCGGGTTGATAGCCCCAGTCTGCTCGGCACCCCCTCCGCCCCCTTTAGGGGGTGCCGGAAAACCACTTCGTGATTTTCGGACTGGCAGATATGGTTAAGTAATTTTCTCCCAGAAAACCGAGCGAATGTCCGCACCCGCGGGCGGGCACAAAATAAAATAATTCATTATAAAAAACTCCCCAACAAAAAGGGGAGTTTACGCATCGATTCGGATTTATAATCAGTTACAATCATAAAACTTATATATTTTAATCCAACCATCACCACCGGCACTTCTCGCAGAATTAGAATCACAGTCGGACCTTTTACCTCCTATACCTTTTGAACCACCTAAACCATTTCCCGCAGGAGCTTTATTTGCCGGATAATAGGAACAACCTCCCTTTTCTCCTCCGTCACCACCTGCAACATAAAGGTTATAAGAACCTACCGTAATTTCTGAATGACCACCATTGCCACCATTTTCTCTTGCTCCTCCTCTAGAACCTCCCTTTCCTATTTTATAAGTAAGCTGTATGGCATCCGCAAAATGTAATATCTTTGAATATTGCAAATCACCTGCACCGCCATCTCCGCCGGGACCGGAACAACATCCTTTCAATCCGCGACCTTCTCCATGAGAACCGGCGCCACCACCTCCTGCACTGGCAACTTCAAATTGATAAATACCGGGATCTAAATTCCTAAAGCTAGTACTCTTAGCCCCCCAATCCCAAACAGGAACATTTGAATTGTAACTGTCATTCATTTCTGCAACAACCATTTTTCTACACCTTGACGGATCAAAAGGAGTCCCTGTATTCGCCGGACATACCTTCCCCTCCGGACATGTCGCACAAGACGTCAACGTCCCGTCACTATACGTTCCTAATCTACACGATAAACATTGATAAACCGCACTTCTGCCTACCAATGCCCCGGCAACTGACATCACCATCGCCCCTATTACTAACTTTTTCTTTTTTCCCATTTTTTCCTCCATTTCTTTTCTTGGGTTAATTATTTTTAATTTCGGGAGGGAGGAAGCAGAAGACTATGAACCAAAAAAACAACTTCCTCCCGCAAATTAACTAATTTCTATACAGCCCCCTATACATACCGGGACTGCAATTATTAGTATTATTGTTTAAACTTATATAAGTCCCTGCCGGACACTTTAATGCTAAACACTCACGGTCTACATACATTTTACCTGACGGACAACTACACGAAGCCCCATCCCTATAAGTAGCCTTAGTATCGCACCTGCCGTTCTTCGGCACACAATACTTTATAAGCATTTTATCATACGCGCTTACCCCCGCCTTTGCAGACAGACTTAACCCTCCGACAAATATGCCAAAGATTATATATTTCTTTTTCATATCATACTCCCTCTTTTTACCAGTTGATAAAATCAAATGGTGTGTTACAATAAATCCTCTGCACACGCGGGGAGTTGACAAATCACACATTATAAGATGACTCTACATAACCTTTAAGAACCGTCTGTTCTCTGAACATACGTTATGAGCTCCCCACATACACAAAGATGTGGAGCACATAAAGTTCTTAAAGTATGCCTTTTTTAAAACAAACTTTATAATGTGTTAGGACTTGTCACAGTCCCGCATCCTACGAGGACGCCATAAATTTGGAAAGACTCCAAATTTATTTTCATAATACTATATTAAAAGATAATACGCAACAAAAAAGATGTTACAAAGTAACACCTTTTCCCTATTCTAAAACAAAATTTTATTTAAAAATTACAGTTTAGTTTTACCTGATTTCATAGCTGACAGAACGGCTGACACACAAAGTTTATCATCAACATAAACAGCAGCCTTCCACTTTTCAAATGCACCACGTTGAGCACACTTTTCAACCTTTATATGAAGTTGATCCCCAGGGATAACTTGATTTTTAAACTTTGCTTCATCAATACCTGTTAAAAAGACAATCTGTCCTCTTAAATCTTCCGACTCGGAAGTTGCCCCAACCAACACCGCAGTTTGAGCCATAGCTTCCAACATTAAAACCCCCGGCATAACAGGAGAAGCCGGAAAGTGTCCCTGAAAAAATTCTTCATTCGCACTAACATTTTTAATACCGGTTCCCGATTGTCCGGGCACTATATCAATTACTCTGTCAACAAGCAAAAAAGGATACCTGTGTGGTAAAATTTTTTTAATGTCATCAATATATAATATATTTTTTTCCATGATGTTTTTCCCTAAATTATTATCTTAATTAGGATACTACTTTGAAATAAAAAGACAAGTATTTTTTTATATCTTAATCAACTTTTTTCTTTTTAACCATACGACGCAAAATCGCCGCTTGTTTCAAGAAATCAGCAACCGGTTGAGCCGGATATCCGCTTACCACTGATTTAGGAGGCAAATTTTGTATGACTCCGGCACCTGCACCTATCTGTGATCCGGCACCGATTCGCAAATGCCCGGAAACACCGGCCGCAGCCCCGACCAATACCCAATCTTCAAGGATTGTCGAACCTGCAACACCGCTCATCGCAGCCAAGATACAGTTTTTGCCTATCTTACAGTTATGACCTATTTGAATTATATTATCGATTTTTGTTCCACTGCCTATAACGGTATCATCAATCGCCCCTCTGTCAATCGAGGAATTTATACCAACCTCAACATTATCCTCTAATATCACACGACCAAGTTGAGGCACCCAAATATGACCGAAGGAACCGCTGTGCCAACCGAATCCGTCACCGCCTATGCAACTGCCCTCACCTATTTTCACATTGTTACCCATAACGGTATGAGAAATAACCGCATTTTCTTTTATAACACAATTATCCCCCATTTTAACACCGGCCTTTATCTTTGCACCGCTTGCGATATAGCAACCTTTTCCTATCTCTACCCCTTCTTCAATAACGGCAAACGGACCAATATGAACCGATTCTCTATCTACAAATTGAACACTGTCATCAATATACGCCTGCGAAGAAATCCCCTTCATTTGAAGGGCTTTATCTTTATAGAAAATACCGGTCAATTTAATAAACGAAGCCTTCGGATCATCAACAACCACCGCAACAATAGAAGAAGGGAGCAAGTCTGCATTTTCTTCCCTTATCAAACAAGCACCTGCCTTGATGGATTTCAACTTTTCCTTATACTCACCTGATTTATCAAGAAGAGCAGATGTAGCATTTCCCAATGCCAAATAAATAATACTGCCCTCATTTGAGTTTTCAAGAGAACCGAGATTCGTAATTGCCAAATCCTTCTTACTCTCATCCGCCAACTTTCCACCGACAAGCATTGCAATTTGTCCCAATGCCATAGATGTTTGTATATCAAAAAATCTGCTATCCATATAATCCCCTTTTTTTATTAGGCTTATCTTCCATTTGCTGCAACTGATAAATTATTATTAAGTTGCAATATTTTATTATCAAACGAAGAAGCAACCTTATTTTTTCTATTTATAAACGACATAAGCATAATAATACGCACAATCTTCTCATTTAATAAAGGAAGATAAGGTAAATTTGGAAACTCACTGATATCTCTCATAATAACAACCTTTCTTTTTTTTGCTGATACCTAAAAAATAATGTTAAATTTTATCTGGTATGAGCATCAATTTCTTTTTTAATCTTAACCAAATCAAAAACTTTTTTATCATTCATATAATCATAAAATTTCTTATCAAGCTTTCCCGCCTTATTAAAATAAGAAGATGGTGTTTTATATATTACATATTCACCATTTTCTCTTTTATAAGCAAGAGGCTTCTCTTCACCGACACCATCTATATAAACAACAGATTTAATATCCTTTGGCAGATAGTCGCCACGATTAAAAATAGAGAAATCCCTTTTATCAAATTTACCATTACCATCCACATCTAGTTTAATGTTATTAGTCCACCCATTCGACAAAACATTTGCTTCTTTTATAGAAGGATTAAATTTTCCATTTTCAAAATCTTTATTTTCCTTATACTTTAAACCCACAGTAATACCAAGCCACAACGCAGTAGCTCCCCACAATGAAAGAATCGTTCCCAAAAGGATCTTTGCTACTATTGGTTTAGCTCTTTCACGATCATTTTCTAGGATCTCAAAGAATTTTGCATCAATTTCCTTTAATTTTTTAACAGGATTTTTCATTTTTCATACCTTTCTTTTCAATAAAAGACATTATTACCTATTTCAAACAATTATTCAAGACATTTGTAATATTCAAAACCGTTTCATTTATATTATGTTCAACAACACGACCCTTTTTATCTTTAAACCTGTAAACCAAAGCTTCGTCAAACAATTCCGGCTTTTCATTATAAAGTTTATAGAAGTTATTCAAATTTTTCCTTATGAACTTTGCATTATTACAGATACAATCATTTTTCACCTCTGTCACAATAGAAGACACCGCCCCGAAATTATAAACATCAATCATATCCTTATTATTTACAAATAAACACATATTTTGAAGTGCGTATTCATTCGCATCCTTTGATAAAAATGACAATATAGAGTCCTGTGAAACATTCGAGTTCTTCATTTTCTCCACAATATTTGCCACACAACAAGAATAAGAAGTTTTCAAAATATTTTTATAATTTTCCATCAACACCATAACAGCCTTATCGTCATATTCGACACCATCTTCTAATTCACTTTCCTCTGAAATATTATCGACAAGCTCCTGAACCTGTTCTAATTGCAATTCAACCGGATTACTGCTTGTATTAACAACCGGTTTTATAAGAACCTTTTTAATTTCAACCTTTTGTATTTGATTTTCCAATTCCTTATAAAGTAATTTGCTGTCGTATTGAGGGATTCTTGAAAAATAGGAATTATCTTCCGGCTCATAATATTGTTCTTCATTATTATCGCTTTCTTCTATGACCTCCTCTTGATACAAAGTTTCATCACAACCTTCCCCATCACAATACGAAGAAGCATAAGCATTTTCATCAGAAGGAATAGTCACTTGTTGTTCGGTTGTAACAGTTTGCTCTGTCGCATATTTTTGTGATGAACAAGCACTTATAAAAACCAACAACAACAAAACAAAAAATCTTTTAAAAGTATTAAACATAAAAAATCCCCTTTTAATTTACTTGTTTAATTATAGCAAATTTTAAAAGGGGACACAAGTATTTTATAAATAAATTACTTTACTTTAAGTTCTATTTCACTTATTTGTTTATCAAGCTCGCTGATTACCAAATCGGTAATATCAAAATCATTGTTAATAACAAACGCAGCCTGTGAATTAAAAACTAAATCCAAACCTTTTTCCTTACCTATTTTTTTAATAACGCCGTCCAAATAATCACGTTGTATTTTTGCAAGAGCTTCCATATAAGCTTTTTCAACTTCATTTACTTTTGTTGCGAAAAGTTTATCATATTCCATAACGTCACGTTGAAAATTTGCAACTTCATTCATAAAATCCTTTTTCGCTTCTTCACTAAGCATAGAAGATTTTGTTTTCAACTCTGCTTCTCTTTTTTCAAAATCCTTACGTTTTGAAACAACAGTTGTCTGGATATTTTTAAGTGCCTTATCCTTTTGTCCGTTAAGCGATTTCATAACCTTCGCCTTTTCGGTAATTTTAAGCATATCAATCACACCGAAATCAGCAGCATTTGATACATTTGATAATAAAACAGCAATGCTGAAAGCAAAACCGATTAAAAAATTTTTCTTCATGTTATTTTCTCCTTATTTATTAAAACAAATTATATTATAAAACTTTTATTTTTTAATTCAATAGGTATTAAAACGAGCTTCCTATCGAGAATCTGAATCTTTGAAGTTCATCATAGCTTTCATATTCCAAAGCCTTAGCCCAAGAAAGATTTATCGCCCCTACCGGAGAATTCCACAAAATTCCATAACCGACGGACGTTCTGATTTTTCCGCTATACATTATATTGGAATTATCCGTTAAATCAGGACTGCCAAGCTTTCCCCAATCATAAAATACATAACCGGAAACCTTGTATTTCTTTGGAATACCTATCGGAAAATTAAGCTGGAAAGTTCCGTTTACAACCCAATCACCGCCATAGGCATAAGTCGGATTAAGAGAACTTCTTGCACCAACACCACCGTAATCAAATCCCCTTAAATTATCACCGCCTAATAAATACCTGTCGCTTCGACTTAACACCTTTCCTTTAAGGGAGTGTATTTCACCCATATTAACCAAAATACCGAACATCCATTCATTATCCCAGAACGAAAAAGACTGTTTCAAATTCAAATCATTTTTAACAAAATACTTATCCCCTCCGAACCCGGCATAATCAGTCGAATACGTAATCACATAACCGTTTTTGGTATCATTAACATAATCAATAATCTGATCCCTGTAAATCAATGTCTGACCAAATCGGAAAACGTTATAATCACCTATACCTTCCAAAAGACTGGACGGTAAATTCGAAGCAATATCCGTCATACGTTCATTTTTTGCGGTCCATCTTAATCTTTGGGCAAGGTTATCGGTATAACTCCAACCGAGTTTAAATCCCAAACCAATGGTATCAATATTATAACCATAGGTCGAAGAATATCTGTATTGATTATAGTATGCATCAACACCACCCATCAAATCCCTATCAAACAAATAAGGTTCCACAAACGAAAGGCTGAAATTATTCTGCCGTCCCGAAAAAGTGGATGTAAAGCCAAGGGTCTGCCCCTTACCCATAAAATTATTTTCCTTAATTCCGAATTCGAAAAATCCCTTGTTAAGGCTGGACCAACCGGCACCCAACGAAAGCTCACCGGTGGATTTTTCCTTTACATTAACATCAACATTAACTTTATCGGGCGTCCCGTGAACTTGCTTAGGCACAATTTTTACACTGTCAAAATACCCAAGTCCCATCAAATTTTGTTCCGATTGTTTTAAATCCGAAGTGCTGAAAATTTCCTGCTCGTCAAAAGCAAGATTCCTTCTTATAACATTTTCATACGTTCTTGTATTATTTTTAATTTCAATTTTATTCACAAAAGCCTTTGACGAATTTTGAATATCAAAAATCACATCAACAACACCGGTTTCTCTATTCGGCTTTTTAACAATTTCAATATTAACAAAGGCGAACCCGTCTTCTCCCATTTTTGAAATCATAGAAGATACAGATTTTTTTGCCAAATTTTCATCATAAAATTTACCGACCGGAAGTATTATTTCCTTTTTTAATTTTTCAATATTAAGGTCCGGTATTTGCGAATTTATATCAACACTGCCAACCTTATAACGCTTACCCTCTTTTATATTAAAAGTAATATAAAAATCTCTCTGCGACAAATCCATTTTTGAACTGTATGATAAAACATCAAAATCCAAAAATCCGTTAGAGTTATAATAGTTTCGCATCAACTCTGTATCATAAAGGATTCTGTCTTCGTCATAAGTATCAAACATTTCCATCAATTTCCACCAACCGTATTCCTTTGACATAATCACATCAAGAAGTTGAGATTTTGAAAAACTTTCATTCCCGTTTATTTGAATATTTTTTATATACGCCTTGTCACCTTCTTTTATTTCAAAGACAACATCATATTTATTATCCGGTTTTTTAACAACTTTCGCATCAACACTCGCCTTGAAAAAGCCAAGTCGCTTATACATAGTTTTAATATTTTCCGCATCTCGTTTTATAATGGACGAAGAAAAAACACCCTTTGCTCTTGTCGACATTTCCTTTTTAATATCTTCTTCTTTAAGGGTCGAATTACCCTCCAACGCAACAACATTGATAACCGGATTTTCCGAAACAGTTATATAGAGGATTCCGTCCCTTTCATCCATTGAAACATCACTGAAAAAACCGGACCGATACAAGGATAGAATACTTTTGTTAAGCGAAGCATCATCAACATCATCACCAACCTTTACGGTCAAAAAATTCTTTATCATATCAGGATGTATTCTTCCGTTACCGCTGACCTGAATATCAGTTATCACCTCCGCCATACAAGGGTTAAAGGCAATACCTGCACACAACAACAAAGAACATAAAAACCGTTTCATTACTTAAACAACCTTAATACATCATTAACATTCGAAAGCAAAAGAAGGAATATGATAAACACAAATCCGATAAAGAACATTTTCTCCTTTACCTTTTCCGATAAATCACGTCTTATTATTCCCTCTATGATATAAATGAATAAATATCCACCATCCAAAACAGGTATAGGGAACAAGTTAAACAATCCCAAACTTATAGATATAAGAGCCATTAAATACAAAAACGAATACAAACCGCTTTTCAATGCCGCACCGGAAATCTGTGCAATGGAAATCATACCGCCCAATTCCTTTGACGATCTTTTACCTACAATCATTTGACCTAAGGAAGAAAGAGTTTCCGTCACAATAGATGCCGTATCATCGTATGCCCCCTTCAACGCACCTACAAACCCAACCTTTGTATATTCATTAAACGAAGATGAATACATAATACCTATTTTATAAATATCATTTTCCAACAAAGGTTTGATATCAACCGTTACAACTTTTTCATCTCTTGATATTTCCATTTTAATAACCGAACCATCAGCCTTTCCCATAAACTTTGAAACATCTCTCGGCTTGGAAATATTAACATCATTCATTTTCAAAATCTTATCCCCTGTTTTAAGTCCGGCCTTGTCCGCCACCGATTCCAAAACAACACCTTGAACAACAACCGAACTGTTCGGCACACCTACAAAAAAGAAAAGCCCGAAAAATACCACCATTCCGAATATGAAGTTAAATACTGGACCCGCCACAACAATAGACGCCTTTTGATAACGTTTTTTAAATTCAAAACTCTGAGCTCTTTCTTTCGCACTCATCTTTTTTCTGTCTTCTGCTTTTTTTTCAGCAGATTCGGGAGTATCCGATTGCCCGAGCATTTTAACATATCCGCCCAGCGGGATAATACAAACTTTCCAATCCGTGCCATAGGAGTCACGCCATCCGAAAAGTTTTTTACCGAACCCTATTGCAAAAGCTTCAACTTTCACACCATTCATTCTTGCAAAAAGAAAGTGTCCTAATTCATGAACAAATACAATAATTGGAAGTAAAATAATAAACGCGATTATCGCATACAATAATGTTAAAAAACTCATTTCCATACCTCTGTTTTAATAATCTTTAATTATACAAATATTTTTATTGATAATCAATACAAAAGAAAATTGCAAAAAATCCCTCTTAAAAAAGGAAAAATTATTTTCTGATTTTTTCAATCCATTTGACATTAAATCCGAACACATACGAAGGCATAGGAGGAACCTCATCTCCCATTCGTCTTCCGCGAAGCTCACTGATTTCCATATTGATTTCCCAACGCTCTCTTTGTGCATCGGCAATAAAATTTGTATCCGGCATTTTATAAATAAATTCCACCAAAGTTTTCCATCTGTCCTTATATCTGTAAGGTTCCGTAATAATTTTAACCGATCTTGTTATATTCTGAGCCATTAAATTCCTAATCTCATCCGCATCGTTATTTTTCCCGCTGATAAAAGAATTATACGCCAAAGTAAAAGAATTGGTCGCCGGTATATAACTTGGGAATTTAAGTATTGCCCCGTTTAACATATTATTAACATCCGAACCTATACCTGTTGCCCTCATCATACTGAACTGAGAACCATTCACGGTATACCTGGTTGTTATATACTCCATAATAAGTTTTTTCGTAAAATCTTCCATCTGAGATTTTGTAATCACAGCCGATTTCATAGGAAACACCTGCATCAACTTATCCGAGTTTTGAAATTTTGGAATAACAACGGGATTTAATTTAAAAACTTTTTCATCCAACGAAGCATTTAAATTAAGCGCCGTAAACACGGCAAACAAAATACTTACTGTTGATACAACAGATAACAATATAATCATGGCAAGAGAGTTTTTAGAGGTTATTTTCAATTTTCATCTCCTCCTTTTGTTTTCTGTAATTTGCAAGTATAAGTTCATAGTTAGGATTAAACATATAGCTTACAAACACAACTTTTTTACTCCTTGGATATGATTTCAATCCCGATACAATAATAAACGCGGTCAAGACCTCTTGATTTATAACCTTGTTCATATTCACGGTTTCAACTATGAAATCAACCTTATACTCACTTTGCACTTGCACTTCGCGTTCCGGCAAAAAACTTGATAGAAACGATTTCTTTCGTCCTATTTCCACCGTTCTGATTGGTTCCATATTAAGTATCGTAATCATCTGATTCGAACCTTGCTGTATCATCAAATCAAAAGTCGCCTTTTGATTTTTAAGGAAGTTATTATATACCGATTGAGAGGAAAAATTACATATATAACATTTCTTAGTCACATTTAAAAAATCTGAATTTTGAAGTTTTTCATCCCTCATACAATCACACCAAACTTCCTCATTCTGAACAAGTGTTGTTGAAAAGGAAAACGTCTTTGTTAAATATTCACGGATAAAAAATTCGGTCAGATAAGTATTTTCTGTAACCTTTCTTATCATTTCCTTAGGCTTCGATTCTTCTCTTGTTTTCAAATGAACAAATTTCGTTTCATATTTATCCCAATAAACAAAGTAAGGATTTATTTTCACCGAATATGCCTTTATTATCAAAACAAGCGAGAAAATTATAGCCATCAGCATACATACGAAAGACAGCTTTGAAATACTGTAAATACCCGATAAATATTTTCGTTCGGGCAAAGAGACAATATCAACCGAAAACGGATATACGGGCATATCCGCTTCATCATTTGATGATTTTTTAGATTTTATATTGTTGTTTCTATAAACCATTCAGGTAACCCCGGCTTTGTTTCTACTTGTATGCAAGCACAAGGCGAAATTTTAAGTTCGTTTGCATCATATCCGACACCGACAGGATCAGTGTTATAAACAGATCCACTGCAACCTGAAATTATTATAGCTGTTAAAAACGCAAATATCTTTTTCATTGTTCCTCCTGTTTTCTATTTATAAGGATATAAGAAGTTTTTTGGTTTAGCAAGTTTTTTCTTAACACCCGTTGCATATTTTCCTTTATTTTATAAAATTTTATACTAAACTTATTTATATTTGAATCACGAGGTCACATTATGCAAAAATTATTACACAAAATTTACAATTACGTTTTGTATTTAAGCAAGACAAACTACGCCATGGCTGTTTTGATTTTTATTTCGTTTTTCGGAAGCATATTTTTCCCGCTTCCTACCGAAATAATTATGATACCTATGATTCTGGCTATCCCTAAAAAGGCATTATGGATTTCCTCCATCGCCCTTATTTTCAGTATATTAGGCGGAGGCGCCGCATACTTTGTCGGACGAGTTTTATTTGACAGCTTAGGTATTAAAATTTTGGAAACCCTTCATTATGTTGAAAGCTTTTATAAATTCGCCGATCTTTACAAAGAATGGGGATACTGGATTGTCTTTGCCGGCGGACTTACCCCTTTCCCATACAAGGTCATTACCATTGCAAGCGGATTCGTAAATATGAATTTCACTATTTTCATAATCGCCTCTGCCGTATCCCGCGCTATCAGATATTATTTCATCGCATTCCTTCTTTATAAATACGGTGAAAAGGCAAACACATTTATTGAAAAGCATTTGGAAATTTTAACAATAGTTTTCTTCATACTGCTTTTCCTCGGATTTTATGTAATCAAATTTTTATAGGATAAAAAAATACCCTCCGTTAAAAGAGGGTATTCAATTTTCATAATCGCATTATCTCCAACAATCACGCTTTCTTGCGAAATATGCTTGAGGATGAGCACATGCAGGACATACATCAGGAGCCTTTTCCCCAATATGTAAATATCCGCAATTCAAACATTCCCAAATAATACGTTCTGATTTTTTAAACATAGAATCTTCTTGCAATTCCTTTAACATGGAAAGAAATCTTTCTTCGTGATGTTTTTCGGCAACCGCAATCGCACCCATAGCTTTTGCAATTTCTTCAAAACCTTCTTCACGTGCAATCTTTGCAAAAGTAGGATACATTTCTGTATATTCTTCCTTTTCACCATTTGCAGAAGCAACAAGATTTTCCGCCGTATCCCCAATTACACCACAAGGGAACTGAACATCAACATTAATTGCGGACATACCGCCTTCTAAAAATTTAAAAAGACGTTCCGCATGTTCCTTTTCTTGATTCGCAGTTTCTTCAAAAAGCTTTGAAATTTGAACATAACCTTCTTTTTTCGCTTGTGAAGCAAAGAAAGTATATCTGTTTCTTGCTTGCGATTCGCCTGCAAAAGCGGTAAGTATATTTTTTTCGGTTTGAGAACCTTTTAAACTTGGCATTTTTAATCCTTTCTTATTTTCGAGATTTCACTTTTTCCAATTCACGAGTTATCTGTTTTTCAACATCCGCAAACGCATCATTGAAAGCAGCATAAGCATCCCCGCCCTCTGATTTAGCAAAGAAATCGGAAAGCTTTAATTCAACTTTCACCGCCGCCTGAACTTTTTTATGCGGAGCATCGGTAAAAGTAATATTTGCAGAAATAAGTATTTGATTATATTTCTCAATTTTTTTTGAAATAGTTGACTTAACATATTCGGTCAAAGATTCTCCCACTTCAAAATTTTGCCCTATAACTTGAATAGTCATTTGAAACCTCCGTTAGTTAGTTGAACACAATTTTATTTATAATAGATTTAAGGCATAATTTCAACATAAATTATTTTTGATTTTTCTCTCTTTATATGATATAATAAATATTATTCGGAGGATTTATATTATGAAAAGATTTTTTTGTTTTTTAATTGCATTTACTTTTAGTATAGAGGTTTTAAGCTCTATTGCTCAAACATCTAAAAACACTAAAAGACAGGCAACCTCCAAATCTTCCAGAAAGGCCAGCACTTCCAATACGACAAGAAGGAACGCTGTCGCATCCTCCACAACAAAAACATCTGCCGACACATCCACCTTCGAAACCTGTATGGATAATATTTGCAAATCCGATACAGAGGAGGAAAAGGGTCGTTGTCGTTGCTCCTCTCAATTATCCCGAATTGAAAAAGTCCTTCGTGATATAGAAAAGGTTCAAAACCAGGCAGACGAGGAAAACAAAATCCTTGAAACTTTGATGAACGTTTCCAATACCACTGCAATAACTGACGCAATGAGTTCCGTTTACGATAATATAAACAGTATCGAAAAGAAAGCCAAAACCGTAAACGCACAAAAAATCGATGCAACCACCCTTGTGATGGAAGGATTACCGCTATACGAAGAATCTCTTAAAAAATGCGACAGCTCCCTTTCTTCTTTTTCAACCGAGGAAAAGGATATAAAGATAAAGGAATATTCCAAATTAATAGAAAGCGACTGCGCCGCATATTCTACTATATTAAAGGAAAAAGCCGACAGTGCAAAAAATCTTCTTATGCAGGCACAAAAAAATCGCGAAATGTTTGATGAGCAGGAATATAAAAAACTGAACCAACTTGATAATAATGCCTGTTATGTAGAATACGAAGCATGCGTTAAATCCGAATGTGGAACAAATTTTTCACATTGCAAGGATGATACTAATGTCCAAAGGGCCCTTAAAAAATGCCAGGCTGTCAACTACGGTAAATGCGAAGAAAACAAGGCTGTCGTAATGAAGGATATAAAGGCTTATATAGCAAAAGAACTTGAAAAGGTAAAATTGGCGGAATCTTGCAAATCCGCTTACGGACATCTTATCAACGGACAATGTTTATTCAAGGTTTTATATGTCGCCGATAAATGTAGCAGTGGAAAAGGTTGCGGATCCCAAGAAGAATATTGGGGAACTCCAAATCAATCATATGTTTGTGAAGATACAAGAGGATCTTTCAAGGATCTTAAATCAGGATGTTGGGAAAGCTGTTACATCGAAGGTCCAAACGGCGAAAAATTTTTCAAAGGACATAACCAGGAAACCAATATGGTAAAACGTATCGGTATAGGTCTTCTTACCTCCGGCATCAGTGTTGCAACAGGAAACTGCACAACCTCCCCGGTAAAATTTTCAACACCTGCCGCACCTGAAGGTTGGGGCAACGATGGTTATCCGTTAAATCCTGAATTAAGAGGGACATTCTAATGACTAAATATTTATTTATGTATTTTTTATCAATCACGACAATTTGTGTATCATTTTTTCAAAGCAAAATTGCAAACTCTGCTCCTAATAATAAAAGGGCTGCCACCGCAAACAAAAAACGCGCCGCAACCGCGGGCTCATCCGGCAAATCCGGGAACACAAAAAAAACTAATACCTCAACAAAAAAAAGCGTATCCAAATCTTACTCAAAAAGCTCATCTTCTTCCAAAAAATCCAATGATGAACCTGCCGGTTCCCTTTCAAAAGAACTTAAATGTTTACAGGGCAAACTTACCGAAATAATTGACGGACCTTGCAATTTTTTGGTTGATTCGGATATAAAGGACGGCCTTGGCGAAGAGGATTTATTCTGCCTGTATAATTATAAAGACTCCGGCAAAACTTCAAGCATTTTCAATTATTACTTAGGTGCATATTACGGCATCACCGAAAATGCAATCAAAGCCGACACCTCCATAGTCAATATTAAAAACAGTTCAAAAAATGCACTGAAATATTATCAATACTTAATTGATGAAATCAACTATGACACATTAAAGGAAAGCAAAATCCTTGATAACGTAACCGACGCCGTCCTAAAAAACGCCGATTTGGATACAAGTGTTCAAAACCCTATTGAAAGTAAAAATATCGATTCCGTTCCTATATCTATTGATATAGTTTCAAGCGATATTGAGGCCTGCACAAAGGCAACCAAATCCGCAATGACCGAATGTAATGCCATAGGCGATTTAACAGTCAAAAGCAAAATTACCGAAAGTTGCACCAACTATAACGCTATCCTTATAAAATTGGCGGGTGCCAAAAAGGCCGAAGCCTTGGGCTATGAAACAGAAATTTTAAATGCCCTAAAACAAAGGGCAAACGCAGACTTCTATGATTACAAGGATATGGTCAATCTGGAAAAGGAAAAACTTGAACTTAAAAAAACATATACCGAAGTTGTAAATGAAACATCCGCCCTTGAATATAAGGAAAAAAGAGAAGAGGCAATACTAAAAATCGCCACCCTTACGGAAGAAATAAAAAATACAACTGATGAGGAAGTAAAAACTAAAAAACAAGCATCAATCAATACATACAAAGAACAAATTTGCTCTTATGACAAAACTATCAAAAAATATGATAAAACTTACACACCGGATGACGATTCCTCACATTGTAAGGACACTTCCTCATCTGATGACAAAGACAGCGACAAAGAATAAAAAAAGGACGGCAAACACCGTCCCTTAAATTTTTTTACAGCAAGAAGTTATTGTTTTGCTTTAAATCTTGGATTCTTTTTATCAATAGCATAAACACGTTTACCGCGACGAACTAATTGAACTGTACTACTTCTTTTTTTAGCTGATTTCAAAGAACTTAAAACTTTCATTTTTACCTCACATAATTTTATTATTTGCATATCATATATAAAGAGTCGCAAAATGTCAAGGAAAAAGTAGGTATCTCTATAAAATAACCAGCTTTTCAAAGCCGACAGTCTTTATGGCACACCCGCGGGGGCGGGGATCCGGGTGTGCCATGCTCTGACTGCACCACCTCCCGAGATATTGTTGAAGTTAAATGTTGTAATTTTGTTTTCTCTTTTTTTACAAATATTTTTTTATAGGTCTGATTCTCCCAAACAAAAAACTCCCCACACAGGGGGAGTTAATAATCCGCAAGCTAGTATTTAAATTTATAAAGCACCGCACAACCGGTACTTGAACTAGTACATGCAAATTTCAATGATGTATTAGTCATATGAGTTGCTTTTCCGTCAGAACACGGATAACCTCCTACCAAAGTTCTAACAGATCCGGGATAAAGCTCCACACCGATAGCGTTACCGGCACAATTACCATTATGACCTCCGCAACCTCTATTATCACTATTGAAAGCCTGTCCCGCACAACCTACTCTATCACCGCAATTACCGGAAATTCCACCTTTATAACCTCCGACACTTCCACCATCTCCTCCTTTATCAGAAGATCCGGCATCACCACCGCCTCCAGCACCTATTGCACCACCAAGACCTCCTTGACCAGATGTATTTTCGACTTTTCCACCGCCTCCGCCACCACCTACAACTAAATACATACTTCCAATGCTTAACCAAGATCCGGCACCACCTCCACCTTCTTTTTTTTCAGAGGATCCTCCATTACCTCCGGCACAAAGCATATAGCTAGTATCATTATATACAGTAAAAGAATAGGCCAAAAATCCGCCGACACCTCCTCCATAATCTTTACCGCTACCACCTTTGCCTCCGCGTAAGAATACAACATATTCTCCCGAAGGAAGGGCAGCCGCCTTACATTTTGAAGCCGAAGGGTTTGCTATAATATCATAATTACTTGATGATTCATAGCTATAGCACTGTCCGTTCAACCCCTTTGAATTTCTAGGACAAGCAACACATTGATAAAATGTTTCCGCCTTGGCCTCGGTTGTGGAAATGCCGGTAAGCAATCCCAATGCCGAGATAGAAAATAAAAATTTGTGGTTCATAGTTTTTTCTCCTTTTGTTTTTTTTATTAAATAAGTTTTTTTAGTGTGGAGCGTTTGGCTCCGTTATTAAATATTTTTTGTTGTTGTTACCTCCTTAGTTTTATTAGTTTGAGTTTTTAAATTCTTTGTGTTTGTTTTTTTATAAATGAATCA
>CAZHAL010000002.1:0-30111 GCA_964530355.1 uncultured Bacteroidales bacterium
AAACGAGAGGAAATCAACAGCATCATTGATGAAATTGATTACGAATTGGCCTCCGAAGATATTACCTCAATCAGCCGTATCAAAGTTTCGCAGTTAAAACGAAAATTGGCAAAGGCGAAAAAGGAAGTCGATGCTATCGAAGAATATGATGATTTAATCTTTGATGATTTGGTCGACCGCGAAATCCAAAGTTATAAAAGACGAAGGTCAAAAAGGAAATCTCCGCGGGCACAACGTGAAAATGCCCGCACCAAAAATTCAAAAATATAAAAGGGAGCTTATTAAAAACTCCCTTTTTTTATCACAATTTTTTTTCAACTTATACAACTGATTTTATATCAACGCCGTTTATAAAATCAATCACGTGTTGCATACTTGTGTTTAAAATTCTTAAATTTGCTTCCACCGAATTAAATGCAATATGTGGTGTAACAATAGCATTTTCAAGTTGCACAAGTTTTTGATTAACAAGAGAATAGAATATGAAATCTTTATCCTTGTCCTTTGCAATATCAATATCGTTTTTAAGTATTACATCTTCGTAATCAAGCACGTCAAGTCCCGCACCCGCAACCTTACCTGATACAAGTGCATCATAAAGAGCCGCCGTATCAATCAATTCACCGCGGGCAGTATTTACTATGTAAACACCATCTTTTAATTTCTTGATTGTCTCGGCATTTATCAAATGATAATTTTCCTTTGTCGCAGGACAGTTAAGCCCTATTATATCAGATTCTTTGTATATGGTTTCCAAATCTGTGTATTCACAAGTCCCTTCATCGACAAGAGCTTGGTTCGGATACAAATCGTATGCCAAAACTTTACAACCGAATGCTTTGATAAGACGGGCAAAGTGTCTTCCAATCGCACCGGTTCCAATCACACCGACTGTTTTACCGTCCAAATCTATACCTATATCTTCGGCAACATTTACGATACCATGTTTAAGTTTGCGTTGTGCAGTTCTGATTTTTCTTGTTAAGTTCAAAAGAACACCGACCGCAAATTCCGCAACCGTAATTTCACCGTAACCTACAACATTTGCAACCTTAATCCCATGTTTTTTACAATAATCCAAATCAACATTGTTGTATCCTGTTGAACGAGTAGAAATCATTTTAAGATTTGGAAATTTCGAAAGAAGTTCACCTGATAATCTTGAATAAACGAAAGTCGAAATAATTTCCGCACCGTAATATGGTGCCAAATCCTTTTCATCTATATCATTAAGACTTTGTGAAAAAGTAATAAATTCCACACCGTCCATTTTTTTTACGGTCTTTAAAAAATCCGAAGTTTTTTTATCAACATCACAAAAAATAATTTGCATTTTGTCCTCCACTAAGTTATTTTAAATATAGGTATTATATTATAACTTAGGTTTTATTACAATAGGAAAATATTAAATGAAAAAAATCTTGAATATATTTTTTGCAACATTCGTAATAGTATTCGTATGCGGTTTGTGTTTTAAAAACAAAATATCTGCCAAAACAGAACCGGAAACACTTGTTTATGAGGGAACGGATTTCATTGAAAAAAATTTCCCTCTTGTAAAAATAAAATCCCAATATTTCATAAATGACCTGTCTTATAATAAGGCTGAAAATTTCCTGAAACATCCGTTTTATTATAAATTCGCAATAAACGATTGCTATGTGCACAAGGATATTTACCCTAATATGCAAAAGTTGGAGGCTATTTTAAAGGAAAAAAATTTGCGCGCAATGATGTTTGATTGTTTCCGCCCTCACGAAGCTCAACTTTATATGTGGAAACTGAACCCTAATCCGAAATATCTTGCAAATCCGCATAAAAAAGGTTCACTTCATTCAAAGGGACTTGCCCTTGATATAGGTCTTGCCGATGCAAGCGGTAAGAAATTGGAGTTCGCAACCGGAGTTGATCATTTCGTTTCCGCATCTGCACATTCATATAAATGTAAGCCGGAGGAACAAATAAAGTGTGATAATCGTGCCCTCCTTAAATCTGTTATGGAGCAGGCAGGCTTCCGTTCAATTAAAAACGAATGGTGGCATTATCAAAAACCCGGCGACACAAACGATTATCCGTTAATAAGCATTTGTAATCACCCGGAAAGTAAATGTAATGTTTCGGCGGACGAACTTAGATAGTATCCTACTTATTTTCTTTTGTATTTTCAAACATTTCATCAATATATTTGATGTAGTCTTTACCGGAATTATCCTCTGAACCGAAACCCATTTCGTATTTATCACCGAATACGGCAACCGGCACACCGTTACCATCCCATTGAAGCTTTTTCTTATAATACATATAGTAATTAGCCCCGCTTCTTGTCGATGTATTGTGCTTTGTAATCTTTAATTCAGGATATTTTTTCGCAACTTTATTATCCAAAAACTCCATAGCCGCATGACAATGAGGGCAGGTAGGACTGTAAAACAACAACATTTCGACCTGACTTCCCTTTGCACTTCTGCTTACAAAGAAAATAATTGCAATGACTAAAATTATGAAAAATCCTATTAAAACATTTAATTTTGTATTTTTTAACATATCATTCCCTTTCGTATTCATTGCTATAAATAATATAATATGTAAGAAAATTTTTCTACTACTTTTTTTTGACAAATAATACTTGACAAAACTATAAATATTTGTATATAATAGCTTCAATAAAACAAAAATAAAGGTTACGAGGTAAAAAAATGTCAACAACTAATTCAAAGAAAAAAAAGAAAAATCAAGATATATTTTTCAAAGTTTTAATATCAGTTTTGCTTTTGGCAAACGTTATTGCAACAGGTGTTAACGCCAAATCAATCAGCAAGCTTGCAGAAAATAATAAGCCGGTAACACCGGTAACAACGGTTGTAAATGACAAACTTTATGAAATCAAATACGGCGATACTTTATCGGAAATAGTCAAATCCCAATACGGCAAATACGACTATCAACTTTTAATGGGACTTGCAAATTATAATAATATTAAAAATGTGGACAAGATTTATGCGGGCGATACTCTTCTTATCCCATCGGCTAAAACCTTAGCTGATAAACCTGTAACCGTTGCAAAGCAAAATAATACGGTCGCAAAATCAGAAACTAAATCAACCGTTAAAACCGTATCTGCAAAAAATAATACAGTCGCAAAGGAAACTGTTGATACTGTTAAAAAAGAGGATATCCGCACAATCAAAAACGATGTCGATACATTGAAAAAAGATGTAGGCGTATTGCAAACGGAAATGACTGATGTAAAATCCGATATTAAATCCGTTAATGAAAAAACAGCTCAAAATACTGAACAAATCAACACTTTAAATTCACAGGTCAATGAACATACGGAATCTGTTCAATTACTTGAAACACAAACTATGATAAATACAGGTAATATAGGATATAACACAACGGAAATAACCAAAATTAAAAAACATTTGGATGAATTGGAATCTGATTTCCTATCTTCAAAAAGTGATATAGATACTATTTTGGAAAGATTAAATGAAATTGAAAAAAATATCGATTCCGTAAATAATAATACCCTTTCAAAAAAGGATTTCTTAGACTCTATTCCTTCTGATACCAAAGTTGAAAAAGAAGAAATTGAAAATCTTGAACCTCAACCATTTTTGGAACCAAATGTATATGAGGAAATAAAGGATAAACAGGAACCTGATAACACATATTTCGAATATATCAATACTGATGATATAAATACCGTGTCTGATGAAAATGTTGAAATCTCAACTCCTGTTGAAACCGAGGTAATCACGATAAATCCTGTTGAAACAGATGCATCGATTGAAAAAGAAGATGATACGGTTTTCGATTTACCACATGCACGAGATTACATTCCGGAACTTGATACAACCGACTTATACGGTGAACAAATTATAGCCAAGGCAAATATGAAAACAAGATAAAGGAATAAAAAATGAAAAATAAAACACGTGCAAAAATTTTATCTCTCTTGTGTTTAATTTCCATAATCGTTTCTTGTAAAACGGAAGACGACGAACAACAAATTCAACTTGTTGAGGTAGAGTTAAAAAACGGTATTGTTGATTGGCAAGATTTCAAACATACCGCCGGCACAGATTTTGAAAATAAAATTGATAATGATTATAAGATAAAGGGATTCAGAGGTTACGCCCTTTAATCCGAACTTTTATCATTTTTTAAATCTGAAAATTATTTTTCATCCGCCATCCCCGCAAAACGATATGAAACAAAGGGACTTGAAATATTTTTTGATACATATCAAAAGGATGAAGATGATACCTCAACCGAAATTACTCCGTCAATATTAAACGATTTGTATACAAAGATGACCCACGTTAATATCACCGCGGAAAATAAAACAAACGGTGGCTTTGAATATATAAAAATTTCCAGTGGTGAAAAGGGCGAAGTCTTTGATATAAACAAATTCCATGCTCGCTTATCACGTGGCGAATTTTCAATCAGGGGTATCACAACCCACAACAAAGAAAATGATATGCTCCTCGGTATTGATGATGATTACCTTACCGATAATTTCGTAACAAATATGGAAAAAATAAATTACCTTTTGAAAAATACTATTTTCAAAAACAGCTTGCTTGCAAAGGTCAATCTTACAGGTAACATAAGCGGTATCGAATCTCTTTATCCTCGTGAAAAGGAAACCGGCAACATTACATTTACGGATGGCGCATATTCAATGCCAAGGACCTCGACTCGCGATGTTTTAAGCCTTGCTGATTTAAGCGAAAGACAAACTCGCGGTTTTAAAATAGATATTGAAAATACAGATATCACAGGCGAAGATTCCGAAAATACCGAAGCCGGCACCTTGGATTTATCATTTGCAATAATGAAGGATATTACTTTCAAAAAAGATGCAAGCTTGAAAGATATCGCATTTAACAATGTAAATGCAACCGGAGATTTGATATTCGAAGGCGAACTTCCTGCCCAAATGAAATATTTGAACGCGGAAAATATTATTTTCCAAGATGCAAAACTTCCTTATACAGAAGATGTTCAAGGCACAAATATCACCGGGTTAAAGGCAAAGACATTAAAATCCTTTGGCACTCTTTTAAATGATACCGCCTTTACAAGTGATGTTAATTCACCGAAAGGCGAGCTTGACACCTTCATCGGAACCAAACAATTATACGATGTTTTGAAAAATATAATTCAAATACAAAATCCTGATGTTCGTGTTGATATAGTAAAACTTATGATGCTTAAAAATCAAAAACAATATGGATAAATTAAAAATCCGCCATTTGACGGATTTTTTTATTGAAAAATTTTAAAAATTATAGTTTTATATTTTTATGTGAGTTCGTAGCTCAGCTGGATAGAGCGACAGCCTCCTAAGCTGTAGGCCGGCGGTTCAATTCCGCCCGGACTCACCATTATTTTATTTCTCTTTTTACATCGCGATAAAAATTTTCATGAGATCCTATTGCTATCAAAGTCAATGTTATTGTTTTATCTTCAAAAGAATAGGCAATCAAGGTTAATTGATTTATCATTTTAAATTTATAAACGCGAATGTCTGATAAATCCCCCTTTTTTTGTTCCCCAATCATCGGATTTTCAATTATTTCATTGATTGCATTGTTAACATCATCAAGTTGATTTTTATGAAGTTTTTTATAAACTTTATTAAATTGGTTAGTCTGAACTATGTCCATCATTTATTCCTGAACTTGAATTTTGTTACATTTCCTTGCTTTATCTCTTCTTTTGCAAGTAAACACTCTTTTATAAAATCTAATGTAAGGTCAGGATTATCCTCCGCACAACGTCCAAGCATAGCCCAATATTCTATTTGTTTGTTAGCGGAACGATAGTTTGCATTTGCATAAATAGTTGCAGAACGAACCAATTCTTCTGAAAGTCGAACTGTTGTTGTCATTTTATAATCCCTTTTTTTTATGTTATTTTGTTTCATTATGTAACAAAATGAATCGAAATGCAACAAAATATTTCAATAAGTTTCAATTCCGCCCGGACTCACCAAAAAATCAACCGCCCGTTCAGGCGGTTTTTTTTAGGATAAAAAGAAAATCGGGAAACTTATTCTTTCCATTCTTTTAAAATGTTATCCATCAACTCCACAGGATTCGAATCCATAGCTTTCATAATTGCAATTACCTCAATCATATCAAGTCTGCGTTCTGAATTTTCATATTTCGAAATGTAAGATTGATTTTTACCAAGTTTTTTAGCTAATTCCTGTTGAGTAATACCAGCTTTTTTACGCACCGCAATTAACAATTTCAAAAGCATTTGATAATTGTTTGTAAAAATTGATTTAGTCATCATAGCCTCCTCTTGTTTTTTTCTTGTATTAGTTGCAATTTTACATTCGGTTAATGAATATACCAAAACGGGTTTCAAGGAATATCTTCCTTTTTATTGGAAAAAAATAGGTATAGATTTTTAAAAAATCCATATTATTCCTATAAAAATTTGACATTCTTTTAATTTTGAGATAATATACATAAAAGGAGGAACATTTTGCTATGGGACATAAATCTGAAAGTTTTTTAAACAACTTTTTCGTTAATTTACCTGGGGGGGGGGTAAAACCGCTGTTTTCTGCGATTCTTCCACTGTTTTTAGCAGGTTGCTTTTCATCCGGAGTTCCCGAAGATTATGTCGGAACATACTTACCCGTAAACCCGCCGTCAAATAATACTCAAACAAAGGATCCCGAACCTGAAACTTTGAATAAGTTGATGGATTTAAACGGCATTACTGAAAAGGTAGTAAAACAAAACAACAGTAATATAGAAAATGCATTTTTAAAAGCCCATATCCTTCGCACCTCAAAAAATATCAAATTGGCATCCGATGCATTGCAACAAAATCTCAAAGATGAAAATTATATAACAAACCGCCTTGACAGTTTGGAAACTTTAATTTCCGATTACAATGATTACCAAACAAAACTTTCGGAATATAACAAATCTTCCTCTACATACGAAAATCTTTATTATGATGGTCAGTATAGGGGACGTGATGATGTCGCAACCTTATCCGATATTGATACTGATATCAATGAACCTATGCCTGAGGAACCTGACATCCCGCAAATAAATGAAAGCGATATTAAATTCGCAGACTCTTTATATAAATTAGTCGGCGAAAGATTCTCAACTTATGATATCGATAATCCGGAAGCTTTTATCTCCCAAACTCTTTATTCCTGGGGAATGGAAATAAAAACCGCATTAAATGATACGGAAACCGAAATCGACAGTAATAATTACGAAGCTCAATTCCAAACCTTATATAATAAGTTGGATAATGCAATTACCAACGCCCAATCCGAATACGATAATGCAAAATCTTCATTCATTGAAACATTAAAGTTGATAGATGAAACTATATCCGACATTCCTTTAACATTGGAAGATTTAATGAAATATTATGTGTTGGAACAAAGTATCCTTAATGCGATAAAGGATAATGTGGAATATACCGAACCTCCGACACCGACAAATACACAATATACTGCGAAATCTACCTCTGATATAAATGAAGAGGAGGCAGTTAAGTTTATATATAACGAAGATACGGAAGAATACACCCTCCTTTTAACCGACCTTGGTAAAAATGAGGAAGAGCCGGAAATCCCTGATGAAAAGGAAGAGCCGGAATCCCCTGACGAGGATGAAGTTTCAACTTTGACCGAAGATGAAAATGAACCGGATTTGACCGAGGATACTGATATAAACGAATCTGAACAAAACGAAGGGGAGGAGGAACCGGAACAACCCTCTGTTACAACTCCTGATAAAGAGGAGGTCGATAACCATACAAAGGGTCGCACCGTTAAATTCAAGGCATCTGATTTTACAAAGACAGGTGATTATTTCAAGGCATCAAAAACCTCAACCCTAAGTTATTCTCCTGATGTCGATACATATTTCGAAGAATTGAAAAAATATCTGTATGCCGGTGGCGAGTTTGATGTGTCTGCCAGACAACTTTATGCACAACGTATCCTAAGAAAAGTTATTAATAATCAATCGTTGAACAAAGATGAATTGAATCTTTTCAACAGCTGGTTTGACACATCACTTACTTCTGATTTCACAAATGATGATATAAAAATTGATGAAGTCAGACTTGCCCTTTCAATATTAAATAAAAATGTTGCCGATTTTGATATAAAAAAGGCGTATACGGTTACTGATACGGTAACTCTTGGCGGAAAATCCGTAAATCTCTATTACGCTGATTTCGGCTTGTGGACTATACGCGGTTCCTCTGAATATCAGGGGGATAAAGACTTGCTGAAAGCTAAAAAATATGAAGAGGACAAAGACGATGTCTACTTCATTGATACGGCATTTTATTCCGGACTTGATGAATTTAAGGCGGGATTCAAAGAGGATAAATCCGCACCTATTAACACAAAAACAACATTCACGGGTAACACTTTGGCTGTCGCGCAAAAGGGCGATACTCGTAAGGATTTAACCGGAAGTGCAAGTTTGGTTATCGATAATCGTCAGGCAAGGGGTGACATAAATCTTGACTTTAATAATTGGTATGAATTTGCCTTCACTGATGTCGATTTCTCAAATATCGACGGTTTCTCTGCAACCGATGTTGATGTAAGGGTTAAAAACGGACTTGAAAAGGGCGATATCCTTATAATCTCGGATGAGGTAAAGGGATCTGTCGAAGGTCAACTTTACGGACCGGAGGTCGAAAATCCTACCGAAGGTGTCGGCGCATTTAATATAAAAAGCGGTGATAATGTATCTGTAAAGGGTGCATTCGGCGTAAAAAAATAAACTTTGATTATACCTTTTTTTTAAACCTGCTTAAATAAAAAAGAGTAGGTTTTTTGCTTGACTAAATTTTAAAAATAACTAAACTCTTGTAACATATTTTTTTAATCAGGAGGCATTATGAAACAGCAGATTTCACAGCAAGAAAACATTCTTGGTATAAACAGTATTCCGAATTTAATTTTAAAATTTGCATTACCGTCAGTCATTGCATTGGTTGTAAATTCACTTTATAACATAGTCGATCAGATTTTCATAGGTCGAAAAATCGGTATGATTGGTAATGCCGCAACATCCGTAATTTTCCCAATCCTTATAGTCGGAATGGCATTTGCCAGCTGTATAGCCGAAGGCGGTTCCGCATATCTAAGCATCAAACTAGGTGCCGGACATAATAAACAAGCCGCCCGCATAATCGGAAATGTTATTTATATGTTAACAGTCGTATCTATACTTATATCTTGCGTTTGTTTCGCATTTTTCAAACCCGTTTTATATTTCGTCGGCGCAACCGAAGCCATATATCCTTATGCAAAAACATATACGGCAATTTTGCTGTTGGCTATGCCGTTTGTCCTTATCGGTATGGGAGTAAATTCCCTTATCCGTGCGGACGGAAGTCCAAAGTATGCAATGGCATCAATGCTTATCGGTGCGGTAATAAACATAGTTTTGGATTACATTTTCATCTATCCGCTTGATTGGGGAATGGCCGGCGCCGCATGGGCATCAGTCATAGGCGAGGTAGTCTCCTTTATAATCACCGTTGCCTATATCCCGCATTTCAAATGTATTGATTTTAAATTAAGACTTTTGAAGTTCAAATATTCAATAGCAAAGAAAATAGTCATCTTCGGAATGTCAAATTTTATTATCCAATCCGCAATCACTTTTGTTATAATTGCATATAATAACAGCCTGAAATATTATGGTGCAAAATCTGTTTACGGAAGCGAAATTCCGCTTGCCGCACACGGTATCGTTGCAAAGGTCAATCAAATCTTTATGTCAATTTTGTTCGGAATAGGTATCGGACTTCAACCGATAGTCGGCTTTAATATCGGTGCAGGACAGTATAAAAGAGTAAAACAGACATATTTATATTCTATTTCAATCGCATTTATATGCGCTTGCATTGCAATGTTGATAATAGAACCTTTCCCGTTCTTATTCGTAAAAATGTTCGGTGGCACAGAAAACTTGTTGTATAGTGAATTTGCAAACTTTGCCCTTCGTGCGACATTTTCATCTGCAATATTGTTATCAATCCAAATTGTAACCACAAACTTTTTCCGTGCAATGGGACGCCCTTGGCTTTCAACTGCAACAGCCCTTTCCAAATTCACAATATTCCTTTTCCCACCGCTTTTGATACTTCCGTATTTTTTCGGTGTAAAGTCAATTTTATTTGCCGAACCTGTTGCAAATTTCTTGGCTATGAGCTTATCAATAACCTTAGTCATTTTCCAAATCAAACGGATAAATCGATTGATAAAATCCTCCCTCAAGAAACGGGTTTAGAAATCAAAGCGACTAATTCTGTATGATGGGTAAAACTGAATTGATCTATCGGTTGTATAGTATCAATTTTATATCCCGCATTTACCAAAATTTTCGCATCATCAATAAATGTAATTGGATTACAGGACACATAAATCACACGTGCAACATTTGATTTCGCAATTTCCGTAATCTGATTTTTTGCCCCGTCACGTGGAGGATCCATCACAATCAAATCAAACTCCCGAAATTTTTCCGCCTTTATCGGCTTTGAAAATAAATCGGCACATTTCGCAGTTATGTTTAAATGCCTGCTGTGACTTACCTTGTTTATCTGTTCTGTTGCAAGCCTGTTGCAATCAACCGCCATTACCTCAACCGCCATATTGTAAAGATTAAATGAAAACACCCCCAATCCGCAAAATAAATCTGCAATCTTTTGAACCTTCTTTTCGCCCGTAAATTTCTTTACCGTATTAACTATGGCTTCCTCACCTTCTTTACTCGGTTGTAAAAAAGTATCAATAGGATATTCAACACTTATCCCGCCAAAGTCAACGACAGGAGTTTGACTTTCAAAAATCACATCCGCCCCGCAACTTACACGAATAATTCCTAATTGCTCGGCAAAACTTTTTACCTTGGGTATATCAAGAGGCACAAAGTTCACATTTTCAAAATGCACAACCAACCCGTTCGCAACTTTTGTAATAAAGGCACTTCCGTCACTGCGTTTTACCAAAGCTTTGCAAAGGACCGGAAGATTGCAAATAACTCGGTTAATTTCATCCTGCACCATCCGACACTTGCGTATCATCACAACATCGTTGGTCGCCCGCTTGTAAAACCCGACGTTGCAACCGTAATCTATTTTCAAATTCGCACGCCTCCTTATCCCCATGGGGAAAGTAATAGGCGGAAGTATCTCACCTGCCTCAATTCCCTTTCGTGCCAAATTATTGCAAAATCGAGATATCTTTTCCTCAATCTGCATATCTTTTGTTTGGCACCCGCCACAAAGCCCTAAATATTTACAAGTATTTTGTTCCATAATATCCTTATTATGTCGTAAAAACAAAGTTTGTGCAATAAAAAAGTATAGGATTTTCTTCTATTAAATAATCCTTGTCATATAAATAAAAAGAACTTATAATGTATATAAGTTCAGAGGGCACCTCCCTCAGAAGCCTATATGCCTTATTTGCTTTTTATTTCCATCATATTTTGAAAATATTAACAATAAAAGAAAAGGAAATTTTTATGATTAAAGGAACAGTAAAGTGGTTTAACTCAAAAAAAGGTTATGGATTTATCGAACCTGATGACGGTTCAAAGGATATATTTGTTCATATTACAGCAGTAAAGGCAGCAGGTATTTATTTGAACGAAGGTTCCCGACTTGAATTTGATGTTGTTGACCGTAACGGTAAACAAGCCGCTGAAAATTTAAAACAAGTATAAATAAAACCCCTCCGACCGAGGGGCTTTTTTTTAAAGTCATATATTACTGATACCCGCATATATTTTTCATTAAAATAATTTTCCCGAAATTTTTGAATATCTTGACTTGGCAAAGATTTTAAGTCATAATTTTATAAATTTTAAGGAGCTTTTATGAACGAGTTTTTAAAATATTTTTTTACACCTTTAAATAAATGTTACGGCGTCGGTGATAAGTTTTATCAATCCCTCACCCGACTTTTAAAAACGCCTCGCATACGTGATTTGTTGTTCCATTTCCCAACCGGATTTATCGATCGCACCAAATCGCCAAAGCTCTCCCAAATCTCTGAACCTTGTATAATAACCGTAAAGGTAAGGGTGATATTCCATAAATCCCCGTCCGGTTACAGTCGCAAATCTCCATACAAAATTATTTGCACTGACGAAAGCGCGAATATTACGTTAAGTTTTTTTAAAATGTATGACTATATGAAAAAAATTCTTGCCGTAGGAAATACCGTTTGTATAAGTGGGAAAGTAGATGTCTATAACGGTGAACTTTGTATGATTCATCCCGACTATATCGTCCCGGTTTCCGATTTTGAAAATGTCGCAATTTTGGAGCCCGTTTATCCGCTGACTTATGCCGTTAATAATAAAATGATTTCCACATTAACAAATAAAGTCTTAAAGGATTTACCGGAACTGCCCGAATGGCAAATCGATGCTGAAATGTCCTTTGCCGATGCAATCCGCACCATTCATACCGATTTTAAAAATGAGGAAAGACAAAAACTTGCCCGTCGTCGTCTTTCTTATGACGAAGTTTTGGCAAACCAACTTTCCCTTGCATTATCAAGGAACAAAGTCAAATTGCAAAACGGGGTGAAAATACAAACCTCCGGCATCTACCGGCAAAAGGTTCTTGCATCTTTGGGTTACGAATTAACGGGCGCACAGAAAAGAGTAATGGGCGAAATTTTAACCGACCTTGCATCACCTCTCAGAATGCTCCGATTATTACAGGGCGATGTCGGAAGCGGTAAAACAATCGTCGCAATACTCGCTCTTCTTGAAACAGTAGAAGCCGGCGGGCAGGGCGCCTTTATGGTGCCGACCGAAATTTTGGCACAGCAACATTTTGAAACTATAACAAAATTGCTGGATGCTTCCAACCTGGCGAACGAAATCAAACTTGTCCTTTTGACCGGAAAGGATAAAGGCAAAGTGAAAAAGGCAAAGTTGGAACAAATCGCATCCGGCACCGCCAATATAGTAATAGGCACTCACGCCCTTTTCCAAAACGGTGTAGATTTTAAAAATATGCTTCTTGCCGTGATTGATGAACAACACAAATTCGGTGTGCATCAAAGATATGAGCTTTCGCAAAAGGGTGGCGAAAACCGGGCAAATATCCTTGCAATGACGGCAACACCTATCCCGCGAACTTTGGCAATGACCGCATTCGGGGATATGGACTTGTCCATAATTGATGAAATGCCCCCAAACCGCCATGTCATAGAAACGAACCTTTATTCGCAATCAAAGTTGGATAAAATAATTTCGCTTATCAATACCCGTTTGGAACAGGGCGCAATCAAAAAACTCTATTGGGTGTGCCCGCTTGTGGAGGAGAGTGAGAAACTTGACCTTTCTGCGGTAATAGAACGATTCGAAATGTTAAAAAAAGCCTTTCCCGATTTGGTCGGACTGATACACGGCAAAATGAAACCCGATGAAAAAGATGCCGTTATGTCCGATTTCGCAAATCCGAACGGTAAAACAAAAATCCTTCTTGCTACTTCGGTAATAGAAGTCGGCGTCAATGTTCCCGAGGCAACCGTTATGATAATAGAGCATGCACAAAGGTTCGGACTTTCCGCCCTTCATCAACTTCGCGGTCGTATAGGTCGCGGTGGCGATAAATCTACATGCCTTTTGTTACATACGGATAAACTTACCCAAGTCGCCAAATCCCGCCTTAATATTTTAAAACAAACAACCGATGGCTTTAAAATTGCAGAGGAGGACTTGAAACTTCGCGGTTCGGGTGATGTTTTGGGTGTCCGCCAAAGCGGTCAGCTTGATTTCCAAATCGCCGATTTATCAGAAGACACGGATATTTTCTTTGCCGTGCAACAGGATGTAAAAAATATCCTTGCCACAGATAAAACTTTATCCGGTAAAAGAGGGCAAAACCTCCGCCTCCTTCTCGGCTTATTTGAATACACGGAACAACTTAAAAATCTCCTTGCCGGCTGATATTTTTGACAAATAAAATGTTAAATAAAAACATAATATTTTATAACATATTGATTTTACAGGATAAAAAATTTTAAAATAGCTATTGACAAAACAAAAATTATTTCATAAAATAGTCCTATAAAAAATAACGAGGGTGAAATTTTATGAAAATTTTAGATACATTTATGAAAAAAACGGATACATTGACACAGGATGCAAATCTTACGGCTGAAAAGCAAAGACGATTGAATTATCTTAATTCATTGCCTGCTACTTCAAATAACTATAATACCCAAGGCTTAAACAGCAGTAAGCCTGCACAATCTTCAAACGATTTGCAAGTCCTTTTGGCAGAGGCCGGCTATGCAAAAAACGTGATTGACTATGCACTTCCTAAATTGTTAAACGAGTTCGCAAAAATAACATCATACATTCATGCGGACGAATTTACTCAAAATACAATAAAAATTATTTCTACTGAAAATAAAGGTTTGACTCGTATAAAACAAAAGGTTATGGAAGACGACGTTGGCGATTACCAAAATATTTTGGATTATGTTCGTTGCTCCATATCTTTCCCTACTGTTGAAAGTTTATTTGACTTTGTGAAATTCGCAATGTCATTTAATTTCAAACCGGAACACTTTGTCGATTTTAAAAATGCGGAAAATCTTTTTGGTTTTCCAAAGGCCGTCTCCGGCGTTAATAATTTTGCAATAGATAAGGAAAAATCTCGCCCTGATCAAATTGAACAATATCCTTTTATAAACGATAAAGTAAAGTTGAAATACAGCGAATTTATGGATTATAAACTTTATATAAAGGTTCCTTTGCACGAAAATCAATATATAATTATTGAAGCATTGTTGACCATTCACGACTTCATAAAATATTATGAACATACCCATGTTTTATATGAAGTTGCACGAAACCTAAGCGACTTTACTACTAACTTTGCCATAAATGATAAACTTTTGGAAAAATATTTCTTCGGACTTATTGCCAAAATTCATCAGGACAAAGTTATCACCCCGTATAATGAAAGCGCTTATGACAGACTTCATCTTGAAACAGAACAGGGTAAAACCAAACGATACAGGGATGATATAAATGCAATTCCGGAGGAAATCCAGGATATGTTGCAAACAAAAATCATCTATAACGTTGGTGAAAATGAAAAGAAAACACGTAAATTTACACGGGATCTTTCAAAGCTCCTCTCCGAAATAACCGAAACAGAAAGAGGTTAAAAATGAAAATAAGTATAATTGATAACAAAATAAGTTTTATTTTTAATGATTACAAGGAAAATACAGATTCGCCAAAGGTTTTTTATGCCACAAACGGTAATCGTATTTTTAAGGTTATTCCGATAACTGCTAAACCAGAAGAACCTCTGTCTCTTGTAGATTCCTATTTGTTTGCATTCAATAAAACAAACGGTATTTTCGATATCCCAACACATTTTTTCAAAGAAGAAAATTTTGAAAAATGGGATGACGTTTCCCAAATAGATAAGGAAACTTTTTACAAAGAAGTTTTCAATATAATAAAACACAGATTTGTTTTGGGTTATATGATTAAACATTATAATAAAACTGCAACAGATACTAAGTATAAATTTAATGATTATTATATCGGAGATGATATTCATAAAGGTGTGCTTGCGGATCTTATCAGTGACAAAGAAAATAAATTCACTCAATCGGACGTCGCAACTGTTATAGAGGAAGTATGCAAAATCTCTCGCATACCTGAAAGCTTTACAAACGATTTGAAACTTGCATTGAAAAAAACATTTTACGATTCCGAAATATCAGAGGAAGAAAAAAACACAATTATAAATAATATTTTGGAAAATGAATCCATTTCAGGAAAATCGGCAACACTTTCTCCTCGGGTTTGGGATATGGTGTTTGAACAAATAACTCAAAATCGCCTTATGGCAAAAATGTTTTATTCCAATTTTTCAAAGGGCAAAATAAAATAACAATCCCCCCAACCGGGGATTTTTTTTAACAGGTATAAATAAAAATATAAACTTAATATATGATGAAAGAAAATGAATTTGAATAGAACTAAACTAAAAAAAATAATGAAAGACCCTTTATATAAAAGGATTATTTTATATTTTTTTCAGAAATCGAAAAAAGATGAGAATATTCGGGCTTGTTATGTGATTGGTTCTAGAGCTCAAATTAATTCATATCCGACGGAATTTTCTGATTTGGATATAGAAATTATCGTCAAACAAAAAGAATCTTTATATTAAATATCTATTATTTCATCTATTATATGCAAAGAATAAAGTTTTAGCAGGGGAACTTTTAACTGCAAAAAATACTATTGATGTTGGTATACGAGAATCATTAATGACAATGATTCGTTGGTATGAACATATAAATGATTCTCAAAAAGATGTCTGGCATCGAGCTAGGCACTTTGAACGATGGGCCTCTACAGAGAGTAAACAATTAATTAGAGCTTCATCACCTACATATGATAAAATAGCAATAAATAAAGCATTGGTTGATATATATAATTATGTAAAACCTATTATTATTAATATAGCAGCAAAAAAAGGCTTTTCTATTGAATATACAAAAGATATATCTAGTTATTTAGTAGAGTTGCCTTTAAAAATTTCTAGTAATAAATTTGATTTTGCAAGAGATTTATTTACTTTAGGGAGATAAAAATGTATGATCATGTTAAAAATATTTTATCCTATTTAAAACAATACAATCAGAATGATTCTTGTGATTTTCAATGGCATTACAAAATTATCAAAACATTTGTAGAAAAAAAAGAAAAAATACGTGCTATTATTCCAGCTTTTCCAGGGAAACCAATTAATCCTAATCTAGCACCTTCAAATTTACCGGATGGAGCTGAGGATTATGCGTTAAATGTTTTAAAAAAGATAACAGAAGGTGTGAGAAAAATTTATAAACCTGGAATTGAAATTTCTTTATTTCATGATGGTTATTATTTTATTCCTCTTGCAATGGATTATGATTACTATAGAATGCAAGAATATGTTGATATTATCAGAAAAAATGCAAAAATTCAGATATTATTTCTATTGATATGAATGATACAACAGAAGGAAGTACTTTTGAAGCTCGTTTAAATTATTGGAATTATAAAAATTTACCGACAGAGCAAGAAATGTTAGAATATCTTGATACTCAACCGGATATTATTCAAAATTTATCGGCTTTCTTTTTTTATAATTATAGTAAATATTTATATCCAACTGAAAGTATCAGTTTTCGACAAAAAATCAGCAAATATATAGCCTCAAATTATGCAAAAATAAATATTAGTGTACAAAAATACATAGAAAAAAATTATACAGATTATTTGCGTTTTTCCGTTAAAAAACAACATAATGAAAATTCAAAAAAAATGTATATAGATATATTAGATGGAATTGAAAATGAAGGGTTGCCTTGGATGAATACATTGCTCTATGAGAATGGCAAACCAATTATTAGAAAATTTAGAAAGGAATAGAAATATGTTTTCATCTGATGAAAAAATTTTACAAAGTGAAATTTTAAAAAATTTTCCAGAACTAGATCCTTCAGCACCAAAAATTGTCGGATATTATGATATGCATCCGTATAATTGCTTGGTTGATGCTAATAAAAACTTAATAAGTGTTTTTGATTTTGATGAAATGGCTATAGGAACAGTAAAATTTGATTTAAGAGAATTGTTGTTAAATTACGATAAAACAATTGGAAATGAGATTATTAGATGTTATAATTTAAAAACAAACAAGTCCATTACCCAAAACGAAATAAATACAGCATTGGTTGCTTGGAGTTTTTATGAATATAAAAATATGAAAATTAAATTGACAGATGAATTAAAAGAAGTAGAAAATATCAATTTGAATATATTTAAACAAGAAATTTCACAAATGATAAAAGAATATGCAAAGGAGTATTTATGATTTATGCTATCAGACATGGAGAAACTAACTGGAATAAAGAAGGACGTATTCAAGGAGGAGGTTCTGATCAATCCTTGAATTCTCAGGGAATTTTACAGGCGAAACAATTGGCAAATAAACTTGTCAAATTAAATATATCAACTATTTATTCTTCAGATTTATTGAGAGCCAAACAAACAACACAAGAAATCAATAAAATTTTGAATGTAAAAGTTGTCGAAAGTTCCTTGTTAAGAGAAACAAATTACGGTGAATTAGAAGGACAGCTAGCTTCTATAACTGATATAAACCCTTATTATAAAAAAATTTGTGAAGCCGTTGATGCTGGTGATTATAATGCTCATTTTCCTAATGGAGAAAGTCGATATATGGTTGTAAAACGAATGATGGAATTTCTCAAACATATCAATAAAGATGAAAATATTTTATTATCTACTCATGGTGGATTATTAAGAAGTTTTTCGATTTTATATGGAGGACTAGATCAAAAAATTCCTAATTGTGGAGGAATTAAATTTAATTTAGATGAAAATAATTTCCCCCAAAATATTGAAATCTTTTAATATTTAAAATTTGAAAAACTCATTATATCAGAATCAAAATCAAATTCTATTTTTGAAATAAAATCTATTTTAGGAATAGGAATATTGTTTATTTCAAAAAGAGTTTCTAAAAGATCGCAGTGAGTAAATAAAGCAATATTTTTAAAGGAATATTTTTTCTCAATCTTTATTAGAAATCTAAGGAAACGCATAATACTTTCAACTGCTGCCTCACCTTCTGGAAAAGGAGTAAATAGATGTAAAGGATGTTGAGGATTATTTAATACTTTGTTAAAAAAAGGAAAATTTTTCCTAATTTGCCATCGATTTTTTCCATCAAGTGTTCCAAAATTAATTTCTCTCAATGATTTTGTTTTATGAATTGTTTTATCTGGAAAAATAATTTTAGCAGTTTGATAAGCTCTTTTTAAATCGCTGGAAAACACTATATCAATTTTATTATTCATAGATATTTCTTTTTTCTTTTTGTAGGCAAGTTCTTCTCCCTCCCGATTTAATGGTATATCTTTGTGCCCTTGTATAAGTTCTTGCTTATTCCAATCTGTTGGAGCATGTCTAAATACTAAACAATGTATCATACTTTCTCTCCTTAAGTTAATTATTATAAATTAATTAACTTTGTGATAATACGTTTCTTGTACAAGTTTTAAGAATTTCAGATTTTCGCCTTCAATATCCAAATTTCCTTTGGTAAAATATTCATGAAAATATGCCTTTAATTCTTCTTTGTTAATATCCGTTATATCAAAATTTTTGCTATATATTTTTTGAATTTGAATATCGTCTGCCAAGATAATACCTCATTTATCATAATCCATTATATTTTAGCGATTCCTACCTAAAATTGCAAGAAAATAGTCATTTCTTTTTTTTGATAAATGGTCGGGGAGACAGGATTCGAACTTGCGACACCTAGTTCCCAAAACTAGTACTCTACCAGACTGAGCTACTCCCCGTCTTAAAAATATAAGGTATTATATCACATTGCTTTTTATTTGCAAGCAATTTTTTTAACTTTATGAACCTGTTGATTTTATTTAATTTTACGGTTATATATTATATAGAACCGCAAAAATAAAATGATAAAACGACTTGTAAATTACATTGCACAAAATCTTTCGCTGGAATTTCATAATTTCCCGTTATGGATACCGGTTTTTATTGCATGCGGTATCGGTTTTTATTTCCATTTGTTTATGGAACCAAGGGCATGGGTGACATACACGATTTTCGGGCTAAGCTTGTTTATACTCATATTCGTAAATTTCGGAAATTCGTCGGATAAGATAAAGAAGTATAAAAAACTTTTCGCCTGGTCCACATTGAAATATATAATAAAAAAACTTTTTAAATTTGTTGTCTTTTTATTTTTCCTACCCATACTTGGAAATATAACAATCTTTCTTTTAATAGGAGGTTGGATTTACTCTATATTTGAGTATTCAAAGTTCATAAAATATTTCGCCCTTCTTTATGATAATGCATTGATGAAGGAAATTTTAAAGGGGCTTAAACATATCTTTTCCCCTGTAATAAATTATATAAAGAAAACATCACTGTTCCATTTTTCAAAGGACGTAGTAAAAACTTCACATAAAAAACATAAAACCAAAAATACATTGAAATTGTTGATAAGAAAGACAAAATCCCTTTCCGATAAAGTAATGAAAATTTTCAAACGCATTTTAAAAAATCCGCTTTTTCTTTTTATCTTTTTTATAAATAAGAAAGTTCATAAATTTCTTATAATGATAAAAAATAAAATTATGGGATTCATAACATTTTTTATCCCGCAAATAATAATAGACCGCACATTAAAGTTTATATTCTCCCTCAACTTTATTCTGTTCTTTTTCATACTCGGCTTTTTCGTTATAAAGCTCAGGACTGATACGGTTGATACAAAGCTCTTATTTAATAAATTAAATTCGGCAAATGTAACTGCAAAACTTGTCGAGGTGGAATATTTTGAAAATGCATACCGTTTCACATTGGACAATGTCATAATTGAAAATTATCCCCATATCAAACTTGATAAAATAAGGGTGAAATCGCCACGGAAAAATAATATCCCGCAAATCGGAAGCACCATCAACTTCACGGTTGACCTTTATCCTCCGTTTGAACCTAATGTAGTGGGAGGTTTCGATTTTGCCCGCTATTCGTATTATAAAAAATTATCGGCAAGCGGTAAATTGAAAATGCCGTGGACTTACAGCAATACTCAAATAAAAAACAGCTGGCTTGATAATATTTATTTCAAATTCCTTAATATGAGGGACGGTATAAATAAAAGGGTATCAAAACTTACTTCACCCGATACATCTGGCGTAATAATGTCTATGATGACCGGCGAACGTTATTCTATTCCAAAGGTAATTTCGGATAACTATAACCGCGCGGGTATTTCGCATCTTCTTTCAATATCAGGTTTGCATATGACTCTTATTGTCAGCGTCGCATTCCTTCTTATCCGATTGCTTCTTGCATTTTGTATGCCTGTTGCAACAAAGTATAATACAAAAAAGATAGCCGTATTTTTCGCTCTTTTTGTCGCAATATTTTATTTGTTTTTAAGTGGCGCCAGAATCCCTACGCAAAGGGCTTTCGTAATGATATTATTCGCACTTATTGCAATACTTTTGGACCGCAGTCCGTTTTCACTTCGCTTCCTTTCAGTCACCGCGATTTTGATTCTTCTTCTTTCACCGGAGGCAATAATAAACGCCGGCTTCCAAATGTCATTTTTGGCAGTCATCACATTGATAAAGCTATACGAGCAAAGACATTTTTGGTTTATATGTGAGGGCAACAAATCAGCTCCTGTCACCGTTCTAAACATAATGTGGGCGAATATTTTAACGGCATTTTTTACGGGACTTGCAATCTCTCCTATTGTTATGTATCATTTTCACAGCTTCCAAATTTATAGTCAGATAGGCAACTTTTTCGCAATCCCTATTTGCAGTGTGATTGTAATGCCGTCAATCTTATTTGCATTTTTCCTTATGCCTTTCGGTTTGGAATTTATCCCGCTTTACATCACACAAATGGGAATAAAATGTATTAACTATATTGCGGGAAATATATCCGAACTTCCTTACTCCTCCATTATGGTAAAAACTATGCCTACATTTTGCCTTATCTGTATAGTAGGGGGCTTCCTATGGTTCTTTTTATGGCAAAGACGTTGGCGAATATTCGGCTTAATCCCCGTTGTCGTCGGTATCGCAATTTATATAATACGGCCGACACCGTCCCTTTTCGGAAACAAGTATGCACAGGCTTTCGGTATAGCCTCAAACGATACTTTACAGGTGCTAAGCACTTCCAAATACCAACCATCATATTTCTTAATTGATGACTGGAAAACTTCTCTTGCCATTCGGGATTTTGAAATAATAAAGGACAAACAGTTCTTCACCATTAACAATACCGACATTGCAATTATTGGAAGATATTCTGATTATAAAAAGGTATGTGAAAGTTCGGCAAGTGTAATTTTCGCGGGCTTTGATAAATCAAAGGCATTCTATAAATGTGATAAATTAACATTCGATAAACAATTCTTTTATAATGCAAAGGGTGCGGAATTTTACTTCCTATCCGGTAAAATATATTACAAAACCGTTGCCGATTACATAGGTCATCGCCCATGGAATATATCCGATTGGAAACAGGACGATAAACTTCCGAAAAATATTTTGTATGATTTAAAGATATTAAAATAAAGCCTTACAGGTTGCCCCGTCTTTTGTTGTTAAGCATTTATATTTCTTCTTATTTACGGATTTACCGGAATTCGATGTAGTGATAAGTGTATATTGAAATTCAACTCCTTCCTCAACATCACCCTTTGCTCTGGTGCAAGACTTCCTTTTGCATAAATAAGTAGCCTTAGAAGTTTTCACCTCAACATCTTCCTCAATCACGGCAAAGGCCATATTGGAAAACAAACAAAACAAAGCAGTTACAAGTAAAATTTTTTTCATATTCACCTCACATTAAACCGGATATTTTCATTATCTCATAAAATAAGGTCAAAGACAATAAAAAAAATATTTCAATTTTTATTTTTTAAGTTATAATAAAGACAGTTCTTTCGGAGAGATGGCAGAGTGGTCGAATGCGGCGGCCTCGAAAACCGTTAATAGGGCAACTTATTCGGGGGTTCGAATCCCCCTCTCTCCGCCAAACTAAATCCCCATTCAATATTTTAGGAATATCTGATTATTGCAGAGCCCGCTTTATTTTTGTATCTTGATTATATCATCATTTATCAAATAAAAAAAAGGGGGAGTTATGAAACAATTAAAGGTAACAGAGGAACATGGCAATCACACCTTTTGGTGGATACTTTTATTTGTTGTTATAATAGGCGGTATCGTTTACACATACTTTCATTTCCACAAAAAAACACAACCTGTTATACAAAGCAAAACTATATCCGTAAACACTTTAAAAATCGAACCGCAGGACATAACGATAAGTAAAAAATACGTGGGCTTCATTACTCCGATAAATTCGGTTGACGTTCGCCCGTTTATTTCCGGCTTCATTGAAAAAGTCAAAGTCAAAGGCGGCGAAGACGTGAAAACAAACGACATACTTTTTATTTTAAAACAAGACGAATATAAGGCCGCACTTGATGCTGCCTATGCCCAAGTTTTACAAGCAAAAGCAACCCTGGCAAATGCAAAACTTTTCTATGAGCGTATGACAAATGCCGGTGCTCGTGCCGTATCCAAAACCGACCTTGATAATGCAAAAACTTCTTTTTTATCAGCCGAGGCGGAGTTGGCACAAGCCGTCGCCGGTTATGAAAAGGCAAAAATCGATTACAATTATACCGTAATAAAGGCAACCATTTCCGGTATAGTCGGTGATGTTAATATCACAAAGGGCGACTATGTTTCTCCACAAGGGCAAGCCCTTCTAAAAATCATACAATATAATCCGATAAGGGTTGCCTTTTCAATCTCTGATAAAGAATATATTGATGAGGTAAAATTGGCAGGCTCAAAGAAACCGTTTTCCGATTGGAAAGTCAAACTCCGCCTTTCAAATGGAATGATTTTTGATTATGTTGGCAAGGTCAAATATTGGGACAACGAAGTATCTTCATCAACAAGCTCAGTCCGAGTATTCGCCGACTTTGAAAACCCGAACAAAGTTTTATACACCAACGCCTATGTCGATGTGATAATGGAAAAAAATTTGAAAAACGTAATCATCATTCCGCAAAGCGCCGTATATTTGCAAGAAGGTGAAAGCTATGTTTATATAGTTGGCGAAAACAACAAACCACAAAAAGTTTTCATAACTCTCGGCAATCAATACGAAACAAACTTTATTATCACAAACGGATTATTAGAGGGTGATATTTTAATCTTAAATAAATTATCATCATCCGATTTGATAAAGGACATAAACACAACACAAAACTAGGAATCAAAAATGAACTTTTCCGCTTTCTTCATAAAACACCCGCGCTTTGCAATAGTCATCGCTCTTGCAATGGTTTTATTCGGACTTATGGCAATCGCAGTTTTGCCAGTTTCTCAATACCCAGAAATAACTCCACCACAAATAATCGTTGATGCAACATACCCAGGAGCAAATGCTTCTGTGGTGGAAGATATGGTTGCAATCCCAATAGAAAATGCCGTAAACGGAGTTGATGGTATGCTTTATATGTCATCAAATTCCGATGACAGCGGTAAGTATAAATTGACTATCACTTTTGATATAGGTGTTGATCCTGATATGGCACAGGTAAAGGTTCAAAACCGTATCCAACAAATCACCTCAACCCTTCCTGATGTAGTTAATAAAGAGGGCTTAAATGTCCGCACCCAATCATCAAACATATTGGGAATGCTTGTTTTACGTTCACCAAATAATACTTATTCAGATTTGTATTTAAGTAATTTTGCATATACAAATTTGGTAAATCCTCTTTCCCGTGTAAGCGGTGTCAGTGATGTCAACGTCTATGGCCCGCAATACAGTATCCGCGTATGGATAAATCCGGACAAGATGACATCATTGGGACTTACAAGTAATGATATAGTCTCCGCAATAGCCGAACAAAATATCCAATCATCAATGGGAAGTATAGGTTCCGCACCTAATTCCGATAATACCGAAATGGTCCTTACCCTTTCCGCAAAGGGACTTTTAAATACGCCGGAGGAATTTGAAAATATCATAGTTGCGACAAGTCCCGACGGAGGTATAGTTCGCCTTGGCGATGTTGCCCGTGTAAATATCGGCGCTGATACCTATAACATAAACGCAACATTTAACGATTCGCCTGCCGTGATTTTGGGACTTTCCCAATCCCCAAATACTAACAGCCTTAACATAATGAAGGATATTAAAAAGGAAATGGAAAACCTTTCACAATCTTTTCCGGAGGATATGGAGTTCGCCGTTGCCTATGATTCCACAAAGTTCGTCACCGCCTCTATTTCAAGTATAATTGATACCCTTATTTTAACTTTTGTTTTGGTGGTGGCAGTAGTGTTTATCTTCCTTCAAAATGTATATGCGGTGCTTATCCCGACTATTACAATTCCGGTATCCTTGATTACCACTTTCGCAGCCCTCTACGTTTTCGGCTTCAACATAAATATTTTAACACTGTTCGCAATGATTCTTGCAATAGGTCTTGTCGTTGACGATGCAATCGTTGTGGTAGAGCGAGTCCAGTATCTGATGAAATATAAAAATATGGATTCTAAAACCGCCTCCATCACCGCAATGCAAGAAATCACCGGCGCCATCATTGCAACGACCCTTGTTTTACTTGCAATATTCGTCCCTGTCGGTTTGATGGCTGGCTTGACCGGAGAAATCTACAAACAATTCGCAATCACCATTTCCACCGCGGTAAGTTTTTCTTCCGTTAACGCTTTGACATTAAGTCCGGCCCTATGCGCAATCTTCCTTCAAAAGGGTGTGGAAAGCAATTTCGATATGAAAATCCGAAAAAAATTCGAATGGTTCAATACCTCCCTTGAATACACAAAAAACAAATACCTTCTTGTCGCAGAATATTTTTGTAAAAAAATGAAACTTTCAATCCTTATTTTGTTCCTTGTTTGCGGGATAATAGGCTTGCTTTTTTACGTAACCCCTACATCGTTTATTCCGGATGAGGACCAAGGTATTATCTTCGGCAATATCCAACTTTCCGATACGGATAGCTTGAATAAAACCAAAACGGTTATATCCGATATGGCAAAGAAAATTTTGAACGTTGATGGCGTTGACTTTTTTATCGGTATTTCAGGGAGTTCCTTTTTGGGCGGAAGCGGAGAAAATATCGGTATGGGAGTAATAGGACTTACCCCATGGGATGACCGAACATCTAAAAATCTTTCCCTTCAATCAATTATGAATACAATTCGCTCGGAATACAAAGGTAAGGTCGGTGAAAGCATAGATTTCTATTCCCTTCCTTCAATTCCGGGTGTCGGAAACAGCAGTGGTATCTCATTCCAACTTAATGCAACCAACCAAGAATTAACGGCAAACGATTTGTTTAACGCAATGCAAAAATTGTTGATGGAGATAAATAAATCCCCGCTTTTCAGATATGCATTCTCGCCGTTCGTTGCTGCGACCCCACACATCTATCTTGATATAGACAGGACAAAACTTGCATCTCTTGACGTCCCTCTATCTTCATTTTTCAAGGCATTAAGCAGCAGTCTTGCCTCAACCTATGTCAACAACGTTGTCCTTCTCGGCCAGGTAAATAAAGTCATAGTCCAAGCCGAGGAAGCATACAGAAAATCATTTGACGATATAAAAAACCTCTACATAAAAAATTCCACATCAAAGTTTGTTCAGGTAAAGGATTTTGCGGAACTTTCTTTTATACTAAGTCCTAAAATCTACTACCGTTTCAATCAATACCTAAGTGCAGGTATCACCGCCGAGGCAGAACAATCGGTCAGCAGCGGAACCGCCATTTCCGAGGTAGAAAAACTTGCAAAAATTTTGGGAACCGACTACTCCATATCATGGACCGGCTTAACATTACAGGAGGTTGAAACAAGGGGCTTAATTGTAATCTTAATATCCCTTGCCGCAATATTCGGCTACCTTTTCCTTGTCGCATTATACGAAAGCTTCTTAATCGCATTTTCGGTTATGTTTTCAACCATCTTTGCTATTATGGGAGCATTGGCAGGTTTGCTTCTTATGGGATTACCGCTAAGTATTTACGCCCAACTTGGACTTGTCCTTTTAATCGGACTTGCAAGTAAGAACGCAATTTTGATTGTGGAATTCGCACTTGATAATCGTGCCAAAGGTTACGACATTTTAAAATCATCGGTGGAGGCTGCAGGCGAACGTTACCGTGCCGTTTTAATGACCGCATTCACTTTCATACTCGGCGTCCTTCCTATGTTGTTTACAAAGGGTGCCGGTGCTGCCAGCCAAATTTCCATGGGCGCAAGTGTGTTTTACGGAATGTTAATCGCAACATTTATAGGTATAATTTTCATACCGACTCTGTTCGCAATCTTTGATACCGCCCGCGTAAAACTTTCCGGGGGAAAGCAAACAATTACTGATAAGGAGAAGGCATAATGAATAAAAAAATAATTTTTGCATTTTCAACTTTTTTAATGTTTTCTTGCTCCGTCGGACCGGACTATAAACACACGGATGTTTTTACCGATACCGAAATTGCAAAATCATTATCCCTTGACCCAAATGCAAAATATAACGATTTTGAAATCTCGGATTTCGGGGACAAAGTTTTAAATAACCTGATGGCAGAATCTTTGAAATCCAGTCCCGACATTCGCATTGCAATATTAAAGCTTAAACAGGCAAGGGCGGTTTTGGGTATTAACGATGTTGCTGGTTTCCCTACATTTGATATTGCCGGCAAATATAATTATGTAAATTCCCCGAAAAATATGTATAACCTTATAAATAACGATTATTACCAATTCGGAATAGATATGTCGTGGGAAATAGATATCTTTGGCGGCACCCGTCGAAAGATAGAATCTTCAAAGGCACAATACCGGGCAATGTTAGAAAACCTTAAATACATAAACGTATCTTTGTTAAGTGATGTTGCAACCCAATATATCAACTTGCGTATGGCGGAACAAAATCTTAAAAATATGCGGGAAAATATTTTGTTACAGGAGGACGCATATAACATCATATCCGAAAAATATGCGGCGGAGTTAATTGACGATATGACCCTTGCTCAATCCCGATACTTACTTGAAAATATGAAAATGCAAGTCCCGACCCTTGAATACGAACAACAAATGTATACCAATTCGTTGGCGATACTTTTGGGCTATCTTCCCGATGAAATGGTGGATATGTTGAAAAGTGACGAAGAAAATCTTGTAAATAAAATCTTAAATTATGATGTCGAAAAATTATATAACCTTCCGATAAACGTTATCCGCAACCGCCCTGATGTTAAAATGGCGGAAGAGGAGCTGATCGCACAAAATGCCGAAATAGGCGTCGCGGTCGCATCCGTATTCCCTAATATTTCTTTAAGCGGATTTTTCGGGCTTCAATCATTGAAATGGTCAAACCTTGTAGAGGGAGACAGTGTAGGGCATACCCTTGTCCCGCAAATTTCTATGCCTCTTTTCCACTTTGGCGCATTGCGTAAAAATATAGAACTTCAAAAATTAAAACGGGACGAGGCTTTAATAACCTATGAAAAAACATTACTTAACGCCACCGCCGAACTTAAAAACGCAATAACCTCTCTTGTAAAGGAATATGACAGAAACAAATCCGCCGCTATGGCATATCAAAAAATGAGCGAGGTATCCGCCCTTATGTGGAAAAAATATATGATGGGTCTGGTCGAATATAATGACGTTTTAACATCGGAACAAAATCGACTTTCCGCCCAAACAAATATGATAAATTCCAATGCGAATTTATATAAGGATATAATTTCATTTTATAAGGCAATAGGAGGAAGCTATGACAAATCTTAAAAATACTGTTTACGGTTATATATACGCAATACTTGCAGTTTTATTTTGGAGCTTTAACGTAATAGTCGCCCGCTATTTCGCGGATACATTTACCCCATGGCAAATATCATTTTACCGCTGGTTTTTTGCAAGCATAACACTTATCCCTTTTTGCTTAAAAAGTGTAATCAAAGCTTGGCCCGTAATCACAAAAAATTTTAAAATTATGTTTTGGTTATCATTAACCGGTATAGTCCTTATGAACACATTTTCATATTACGCAGGTCGCACAATAACCGCGGTCGAAATGTCCTTAATCGGAGTAATGGGTCCGGTATTCATAGTCATCCTTTCCCGAATATTTTTACATGAGTATATAACAAGGTTCCAACTTTTCGGAATTGTGGTATCTTTTATCGGAGTCGTTACAATAATCCTTCACGGACAATTTTTGACAATAGGAAATTTCAAACTTGCCATAGGCGATTTTTGGATGAGCCTTCTTGCACTTTTCTTTGCAATCTACAGCGTCATTTCAAAATTCCGACCAAAGGAAATTTCGCAACTGACATCTCTTTCATTCACGGTATTTTTTGCAACAATAATAATTTTACCGCTGTTTATTTATGATAATATTATGCACCCTATTACAAACTGGGACAGCCTTGAAATTTGGACCCTTATTTATATGGGAATTTTTAACTCGGTTCTTTCATACCTTTTCTGGAATTTATCCCTTGAAAAAATAGGTTCGCTTAAATCAAGTATGATATACTACCTTATGCCGGTATTCAGTTCAGTAGAGGCATATTTCCTTCTTGGTGAAAACATATATCCCGCACAAATTTACGGCGGAATGTTGGTAATTTTGGGTATATTTATGACTAATAAAAAATCGGACAAAGTCGCACTTGAAAGACCTTAGCCTATAAGGTCTTCTTTTTTAATAATTGCCTCAACCTCACTTACACATTTTTCAAGGTCGTCATTTATAACCGCGTAATCGTAAAGGTTTTTATACTCCATTTCTTCCTTTGCAATGGAAAGCCGGAGTTTAGCATCTTCGTTCAAATTCTGTCCCCGCTTATCCATCCGGTTTTTAAGCTCGGAAAGTGACGGCGGTAATATGAAAATCCCGACAATACGGTAAATATTTTTATCAATATTACGCTTTATATTCATAAACCCTTGCACATCAAGGGTGATAATAATATTTTTATCCATAGGAATATCTTCATAAAGGGAGCTTTTCAAAATCCCCTTAAAATCATTATAAACATTCGCCCATTCAAAAAATTCGTTATTGTTGATTTTGCTTTCAAATTCCTCCCGTGAAAAGAAATGATAATCCACGCCGTCCGCTTCATTATCCCTTGGCGCACGGGAAGTAGAGGTAATAACGCGTGTTAACCCCAAATTATCCTTCAAAAGCCTTCCTACAATAGTAGTTTTACCCGCATTTGTAGGACCCGATATAACGAAAACAGTCCTCATAAACAAAAACCTTATTTTTTACTTGAAATATTATTTTTATATATTATAATACTTCACATTAAATGTCAAAAAAAATAAAAGGAATTTATTATGAAAGCTGGAATCCATCCTAAATATAA
>CAZHAL010000003.1:0-26569 GCA_964530355.1 uncultured Bacteroidales bacterium
ATCAAAATTGATTCCGCCATCAACTTGCAACAAAATATTCCTACCGCTTTTTTTAATGACATCAGAAATTTTCGCAACTTTTAAAACAGAATCTTCAATAAATTTTTGCCCGCCAAACCCGGGCTCAACACTCATCACCATAACTTCATCAACAATATCCAAATACTTCAAAACTTTTTTATAATCGGTTTTCGGATTTATCACAACCCCCGCCCTTAGCCCAAGCGATTTTATAAGTTTTAATGACTTCATACAATTTTTCGCCTCCGCATGAACACTTATCAAATCCGCCCCGGCCGAGGCAAAGTTGTGAATATAGCGAAAAGGATTAACAATCATCAAATGCACATCAAAAAATTTCTTACTGTGTTTTTTAACCGAAGAAATAAAATCCGCCCCATAGGTAATATTCGGAACAAACACCCCGTCCATCACATCAAAATGAATCCTGTCTGCAACTGATTCGTTTATAACCTTAACCGTTTCCCGTATATCGAAATAGGATGTGGAAGTAATGCTGACCGACAATAAGGTTTTATTTTTCATATTATTTCCTGAATATCCGCCTGAACAAAGCTCTGTTTTCCGTATCATCCGAGGAATCGTCATCCCCATTATCAAACGAAGTATTTATCTTTCCGTTTTCAATATTTACAATAATGCTTTGATTAACATCCCTGTCAACCGTCGCAATAATAATGATTTTATCGGTAGCAAGCTTTCCGAACGCATCAAGGATTTTATCCTTATAAACCTTTCTTAGCCCCAAAAACGGATGATCAAAAATCATAATTTTCGGATTACCGACAAACACCCTCGCAATACTTAAAAGCTTCAATTCCTCCTGTGAAAGCAAATCAGTCTTGCTGTCAATAATGGTGTTATAACAGTTCGGAAGTTTCGAAATTATTTCATCAAGTCCGAACATCTTGCAAACGGTTTTGTAATCAATAAATCCGGCAAACGAACTTTCCTCTTCGTTGGAGGAAAGGAAGCAATTCAAGTTTTCCTTTACCGTCCCTTCTATCACAAAATAATTTGCACCGGCATAATGTATGTAGTTTTTAAGACTGTCCGCACGAAGATTCGAAATATTATAACGGTCAAACAAAATCTCACCGCCGGAAATATCATACCCGCCAATCAAACTTTTTAGGAATAAAGACGTATCAAACATAGTCTTTGCCCGCACGACATAAACTTTTCCCTCTTCAAACTTAAAATCAACATCCTTTAAAATAACATTTTTAAGAGCATCCTCCAACACCACATTTTTAAGTTCAAGATTCGCAAATGTCACATCTTCGACATCATCACTTTTAAGGGCATCAACCTGCTCCGCCATAACTTGACTTAACCGCTCCGTCGAATTTATAAACTTAAAATATTGAGGAAGATATTTCACAAAACTGTTAATAAGGAAAAAGCTGAGAGTAAAAAGTAAAAGTATCGCAACCAAAGTTCCGACACTCATTGTATGAAGATTGAACGAATATACTCCTATAAGGGAAAACATCACCAATCCCAAAAAGAAAATAACAAAATTCAACACCAAACAAATATCAAGTGTATAGTTACGCTTGTATGTAATATCAATAATACTTTTCTGATAATCATACCACATATTCATAACCTTATCAGTCAAGGACATAGTCTTAACCGACGAGAGATTGTGTATGGAACCGGAAACAAGCTCATCCCTCTCCTTTATGGAAAGCTTTTCCTTATCATCCACAACACCAAGAACATAGGAGGCAAAAACAACAAATACCGCATAAATAAGTAAAAACAACAACACGATAAAAAAGTATTTACCAAGCAATATTCCAATTACCCCGACAAAAAGGAATACAAACGGAATATCAACAATATTCATAATATACGACCCCGAAAGCCCGTTTCGTATCACATCAATATCCGCAAACAAGGTAGTCCAAAATGAATCCTTTTTCTTTTCAATTTTTTTAACCGGAAGCTTGAAAACCTTATCAAAAATATTCATACAAATATTATTATCTATGTTAAGGAGTATATAGTTTATCATACCCGCCCTAACATAACGGAATAAAAAATTAAACCCAAGGACACTTACCAAAAACACAATATTAAAAAGCCCGTTTGAATTAAACGAAAGATTAAACTTTCCATCCACCAAAAACATAATGCAAACAGGTATTAAAATAGTCAAAACATTTATCAAAAACGAAAGATAAAAAATCCTGTGTATAGTCTTTTTAAACGGAAGCAATATAGCAGAAATACTATATTTGGAGTTATCATAGTAAACAGACATCACATCATTTTTTTTAAAATCTAACATTTTTATTTTCCCTATATCTATTAAAAAAATATAATAACATAAAACAATATTCAACAAAAATTTAAAAATTATCATTTATAAATTTACGAATTTTTCCAAACAACCCAGCGGGATTTTCAACTTTTACATCGGTATTAAACTTTAACGCCGTCGCCGATTTTTGAGAATTAAATAAGAAAAGCCCCAACAATGTCGCATTAGAAGGATTCAAACATTCCTCATCCACACCATCAATTTTTGACGGTCTTGCAATTCGGACAGGCAAAGCAAAAACCTCCTCCGCCACATCACGAATATTTTGCATTTGCGCACCGCCTCCGGTCACAATCACACGATTGACATATTTGGAAAAATCCTTTTCCTTCACAAACTTTTTAATAACATTAAATATCATTTTCATAATAGGATAAATAATGTTTAAAATATCAGCCTTTACCATTTCAACGGTTTCTTCCTCTCCGTTATCGGAAATAACCGACACATCAACATATTCGGAAAAATCAATCGGAAGAGGAGCCGTCGCCCCATACTTTACCTTTATACGTTCCGCCTCATCAAACTTGATATTAGTCTTTCGGCAAATACAATTTGTAATATAATCCCCACCGCAAGAGATAGAAAATGTATAAATAAACGAACCTTCAAAAAATATACCGACCGATACGGTAGATTTTCCTATATCAACAATCATACTTCCGACCCGTCTGTCATCATCGACAAGACACGAAAGCCCCGAAGCATAGGAATTTGCGACAACATCCTTTATTTCAAGATTCGACTTTCTGACCGCATCCACAACCTCCATCATCATAAGACTGTCCACGGCAATAATATGATACACAATTTTAAGCGAAGTAGCAGACAAGCCCAAAGGATTGGCAACAACCTTTTTCCCGTCAATAATATACTTTATCGGAATAATATGGATAACAGAGTAATTTTCCACATCAATATTTTTCATAATAGGAATTTTTTTCGAACATCTTTGAATATCATCAACAGATATAGTCTGTTCAAAGTTAAAGGCAACTTTCGATTCCAAAAAATACGATTGAAATTCAAACCCGGATAAGGACACAACAACTTCACTTATATGGCACTTTGCCTTTTTTTCAGCAACCGCCACTGCATCTTCTATCGCCGTGGAAAGCTTTGCTATATCCGTAATTTTTCCGTTTAAAAAGCCCTGATTGACCGAACTTCCGCAACCAAGACATACCGGTTTGCCGGAATGCGACATAGCTCCGACCATACAAACAACCTTGCTTGTCCCAATATCCAAAAAACCTACAACACTTTTTTTATCAAACCCTCCAACCATAAAAACCCCTTTACCTTACAAGTATTTTATTTATATCCCTTATATCAATTTCGGAAATATTCCGTTTTAACAAATCCTTTTCAATATCAAATTTATTAAGTTTCGCAAGAGCTTCCTCCATATTATCCTGCGCCAATTTCACCAAAATACCGTTTTCAATATTGTAAAGGTAAACATTCCAGCGTAAATTATTTACATATTGCAAATACACAACCTTATTCCATATTCTCGGATATTTCTTAACCGCAGATATAAAGTCATTCAAATTGGAATTAGCCCCGTCACCGGTTATAAGAAGCCCCGATTTATAATCGACCCCCGACATAATAAGATTACCGTCACTGTCCACAGGAAAATATTCCTCATTATCAAACATATAAGCAATAATATTCTTCGGCTCTATTACAATAAGAAGTTTCGAAGGATACTCCTTTACCACGGAAACCTTTTTAACCCAGGCAAGCTGAGATATATCCTGCATTATATCATCAACATTAACCGAAAAACTTTTCGGACGGGAAAATAAATTGTATTTATTAAGGACCTCCCGCACATCAGCAACCGCCATATTCACATCTATCGACAAATTCCCCTTAAACTCCACCTCCGGATAATCAAGAGTAAAGGCATTGTCGCCAACAAAATTCTGTCTTATCGAAACAACAAGATAGACGACACAAAGCACAACAAACAACAAGAATAAAAATCTTCTTATATTTAAAAATAATTCTTGTATTTTCAACTCTCACTCCATTAGTATAGTTACTGGGAATATTATACCAAATTTTTTTCTTTTTTTAAATTAAAAATATTATATAATGAAAAAAATATAAAAAAAGGCGCCATTATGACTATACAAAGATTATATATACCGCAAAAAATAAATATAAATAAGCCGATTTATATTACCGGCGACGATTTCCATTATATAAAAAATGTCATAAGATTAAAGGAAAACGACGAAATATTACTTTTTAATGAAATAAACGGGGAGTTTTTATCAAGACTTTCAAAAACAGAAAAACGGGAAATAACCATTACCCCATTAAAGCAAACAAGACAACCGACAGATGAAAACCTTAACGACACGGAACTTATCTTTTCCCAAATTAAACATAACAGACAGGATTTAATTATAGAAAAGACAACCGAACTTGGTATAAAGGAATTAAGTCCTATTATCACAAAATATACCAACAATAAAAATATAAACCTTGAACGATTAAATACTATTGCAAAGGAAGCAACCGAGCAATCCCGCCGACTTTCAAAACCAAAAATCAATGAACCTGTCCCATTTATCGAAAAAATTAAAAATTTTGATTTTGAAAACAGAACTCTTGTATATCTGGACGAACGCCCAACGGAACAAAACGGTATTGAGATATTAAAGGATTTAAAGGACAAACCCGTTTCTTTCTTAATTGGTCCGGAAGGTGGCTTTTCACCCGAAGAATTTGAAATACTAAAACAAACACCGGCAACCGGTATCAGCCTAGGTTCCCTTATACTTCGCGCCGAAACCGCCGCAATTTCAATAATCGCAATATATAATATAGGTATAAAAAATGACTAAATTATCACCGGAAAAAATGACAACATCAGAAATTAAATTAGAATTAAAGGACCTTACAAAACGCCTGGAAAAATATGATGAGGAATACTATACAAATGACGCCCCAAGCATCACCGATGCCGAATACGACGAACTTAAAAAACGCGCATTGGAATTAGAGGAGTTCTTAAATCAAACAGACCTTTTCGGAAACCTGGTTGTATCAAAACGCGTAGGTGCCACCGCAAAAAGCGGATTCAAAAAAATCACACACAATATTCCTATGCTATCCCTTGAAAACCTTTACAACGATGATGACCTTTCGGAATTTTGCACAAGGATAAAAAAGGATTTAGCCCTTCTTCCGAACGAAGATTTTGAAATCACAGCCGAATACAAAATCGACGGACTAAGTTTTAACGCCAGATACGAAAACGGCGACCTTGTATCCGCCGCAACCCGTGGCGACGGTGCCATAGGCGAAGACATAACCGAAAACATAAAAACGATAAAGGACTTCCCGCTTCATATCAATACGAACCTCCCTGTTTTGGAAATCAGGGGTGAGGTTTATATGAGCAAAGAGGACTTCATAAACCTTAATAAATATCAGGAATCCCACGGCGAAAAACTTTTCGCAAACCCACGAAACGCAGCCGCAGGCTCCCTCCGCCAACTTGATGCAAAAATCACAAAACAACGAAATCTTTCCGTAATAGTTTACGCATGGGGCGAAGTATCCGAACCAAAACCTTGGAACACACAAACGGAATTTTATGAATATGCAAAATCCCTCGGTTTTCCAATCCAACCAATATACAAAGTCTGTCATACCTATGACGAATTAAAGGACTTTTACTATAAAATAGAAAACGAACGCCACGCAATCCCATTTGACATTGACGGCATAGTTTACAAGGTCAACGACCTGGACCTTCAAAAAAAACTCGGTTTCATAGCCCGCGCTCCGAAATGGGCAATCGCCCACAAATTCCCACCACAACAGGCAATTACTATCATCAACGATATTACCCTACAAGTGGGAAGAACCGGTGTCATTACCCCCGTTGCCGAACTTGACCCGATAAATGTCGGTGGCGTAATGGTAGCCCGCGCAACTTTACATAACCAAGATTATATAAAGGCAAAGGATATAAGGAAAGGCGACACAGTTATAATAGAACGCGCCGGCGACGTTATCCCACAGGTAGTAGAAGTAAAATTATCCGAAAGGAAACCTGACGCAACAGAATTTACTATGCCAACAACCTGCCCTGTTTGCGGTGGCCCCCTTTCACAAAAAAAGGACGAAGTCGCACTCCGTTGCACAAACCCAACCTGCCCCGCACAGGTAAAGGAATACTTAAAATATTTTATATCAAGGGACGCCTTCAACATAGACGGACTAGGCTCCTCCCAAATTGAACTTTTCTATGACAAAGGCTGGATAAAATCTCCGACCGATATTTTCTTACTTATCCGAAATCACGGCACGGAGCTTTCAAAAATGGAAGGCTACGGCCCAAAATCCATTGAAAATTTAACTACCTCTATTGAAAGGGCAAAAAACATAAAACTTGATAAATTCATTTATGCCCTTGGTATTTTCGGTGTAGGCTCGGCAACCGCAATACTCCTTGCGAACCAATTCGCCTCCATAACTGCATTGCAAAATGCGACATTTACCGAACTTACCGCAATTTATGGCATAGGCGACACCATGGCAATGGATATAATAAGTTTTATGAAGGACGGCAATAAACAAAACTTAATTTCCGAATTGGTAAAAATTGTAACCATTGAAAATCCCCAAAAAGTTGAAATTGATGAAACTAACCCGCTTTTTGAAAAAACAATAGTTTTCACCGGCACACTTTCCACCCTCGGAAGAAAAGAGGCAGAGGATATTGCCCGCAAATTCGGCGCCCACCCTACATCTTCGGTAAGCAAGAAAACCGACATAGTAGTTGCAGGCTCCTCCGCAGGCTCCAAACTCGACACTGCACAAAAGCTTGGAATACAGATATTGACCGAGGACGAATTTATCAAACTTACAACACAAAAATAACTGTTGTTTTTAAAATATTTTCCTTTATAATAAAAACCTGTAATAACAAAGGGAAATTTATGTTAAAAATATTTGCTGTTTTATTCCTGTTTATATTCACACCGACCGCTTTTGCGGAAGACATTGAGCTTACCGCGGATAACGGCTTGGAATGGAATCAAAAGGAACAACAAATCATAATGAAGGAAAACGCAACCGCCAAAACTCCGCAATACGAATTACGGGCGGATAACATAATTGCTTATTACAAGGAACCAAACAAAAAAATATATAAGGTCATCGCAACCGACAACGTTAATGTTAAATCCAAAGAGGAAACTATCACAACCGACAAACTGGATTATGACATAAACAATGAAATCATTCACTTAACCACAAACGAAAATCCGACAACCCTTAAAAATAAGGACAGTGAGATAGTTGCAAAGGATACCGTTGTTTACTACAAAGCAAAAAATTACGCCACCGCAAAAAATGCAAAAATCATAAACACCGGTCGCACACTTTTTGCTGATAATATAAGGGTCGAATTTATCCGCACAAAAAATTCCGCAAACGAGCTTAAACAAATACTCGCAAACGGAAATATCAAACTTATTGACGGGGAAGAGGAATTATACGGCGATACCGCAGAATACAATCCGAAAAACGGATTTGCAACCATTTCCGGAAATGTTTATTTTAAAAAAGGCGAACAAGCAAACTTATCCGGCGGAAAAATTATTTATGATATGAAAACCGGTATTGCACGCGTTCTTCCAAAGGATGGCGAAACAAAGGTAAAGGGCGTATTTTCCACCGATAAAAATTAAAGGGTTCACAAATGGAAACAAAAGATAAAATTATAAAAGAAATTGTCGTTAAAAACATTGCAAAAAGTTATGCCAAACGCCCCGTTTTAAAAAACGTTTCAATCAATGTAAAACAAGGCGAAGCAGTCGGTCTTCTTGGCCCGAACGGTGCCGGAAAAACAACTTGCTTTTATTGTATAACCGGACTTATCACACCGGACACAGGCTCTATTACCCTAAGCAATGAAAATATAACAAAACTTCCGTTTTATCGTCGTGCACAAAAGGGTATAGGCTATCTTCCGCAAGAATCCTCTATCTTCCGCTCCTTAACCGTAGAAGATAACATTATGGCAGTATTAGAAGTAGTTGAACCGTACGAGGATAAACGCAACCAAAAACTTGATGAACTTTTAGCAGAATTTTCCATCACTCATTTAAGAGAAAGTCCGGCAATCGCTCTTTCCGGCGGTGAACGTCGCCGTCTTGAAATTGCACGCGCTCTTGCCGCAAATCCGGACTTCATACTTCTTGATGAACCATTCGCCGGTGTCGACCCTATCGCCGTCAATGATATAAGAAATCTCGTTTTCCATTTAAAAGATAAGGGCTACGGCGTTTTAATCACCGACCACAACGTACGTGAAACTTTGGAAATCACCGACCGCGCATACGTCCTTCATAACGGAACCGTTTTATGCGAAGGAACCCCGAATGAAATAGTTTGCAACACAAATGTCCGCAAAGTCTACCTTGGCGAAAACTTTAAAATGTAACTGCAAATACTCTCTTGCTTACAACCCAAAAATGTGATATTATTATCCCATAAAAGGGGTTACAAATATGCATAAAAAATACATACCGATAATTGTTTTACTATCCGTCATATCATTCGGAAACGAAGCTTTTTCACAAAAGGGTAAAAAGGGTCAAACAAAACGTGGCACCGCCAATCGTTTAGCCGCCAAACGTGCAACTCAAAATAAAGCAACACAAACTACCCAAGACACGGAAACGGTTCAAACAGAAACAACCGAAGTAACAACCCCTATTGACACATCAAATATCCAAGCGGAAATAGAAAGATTAACCGCCGAAAACACATTACTCCGCAATAAAATAAATGAAAAGCAAACGGAATTTAATAAAATAGATTCTGAAATAGAAGAGCTAAGCGAAAACCTTGCAAACCTTCAATACAAACAAAACAGATCAAAAAATGCTTGCACTCAAATGAACCTTAAAAAAATGGATGACATCCGAGGTTGGCTTATCGCAACAGTTGCATCCTCCGGTCTTGGAACCGTCGCAAACGCCACCGCAACAGTAACAACTTTTATGCAAAAGGATGAAAAACAAATAAATAAGCAAAATGAAAAAGCATTAGAAAAGGCAACGGAAAAAGCAAAAAATCAAGAAATACAAGCCTTAAAAACCGAACAAAAGGCAATATCCGATCAAATAAAGGATAACAACAATTATCTAAACAATATGGGCATACCAAACGGAGATGCCTTGGATAACTATTTTGATAAAAAAGAAATTGATTATATAACAAAACAAAACTTGGAATACAGCGAAAAATTTAATGAATACGAAGAAAAAATAAATGAAACTCAAAACAATCCTTTCACCGGTGAAGTAACCGCAAAAACTACCAGCTACGAAAAACAAGAAAAGAAAAATCAAACTCTTTCAACCGTTTCAACTGTATCAAGCATAGTCGGAACCGTGGCATCCGGTGCCTCCACCATAACATCCGGAGTCGTAACCGCCCTAATCGGCACAATCGAAAAACAAATAAAATCATGCAAGGAAACATTCTGATGAAAAAAATTTTAATAACAATTTTACTTTCAATGTTAAGCCTTCCTTCTAACGCCCAAACAATAAGTGAGCTAGAGACAAAACTTCAACAATTAAAAGCAGAAAACGAAAGTTTGATAAATCAAAACACAGGCTTTGATACAAAAATTCAAACAAAACAAAAAGAACTAAGCCAAACGGAATCCGAATTAAAAGAACTTCAAACAAAACGTTCTTTAAGTGAAGAGGCTTGCAAAAATATCTCGGAAAAAGATGTGCAACTTATCAAGGGATTATCAGCCGGAACAATCCTTATTTCCGGTGCCGGTGCATTGGCAGGAACTTTTAAAAACACAACTCTTAAAAAATCCCAAAACGACAATTCAGAAAGCACAGAAAAAAATTCTACACTACCAAGCACATCGGATAAAATATTTAATATTGCGACAACCGTAACATCGGCAGGTTCTACTACTACAAGTGCAATAGCCCTTTCCAGAGTAGACGGACTTAAAAGCGATATAAAAAAGTGCCTGGAAAGTTTTAACTAAGATTTTCTTCTGCTTAAAAAATACGCAACTGTTTTTGGATTTTCAAACACACTTTTATCCAATTTATAAGTCAGCTTATGAATAAAATAAGATTTCAATAGTTTATCAATTTCATCCTCCGACAAACAGGACTCTAAATAAAAAGACAACCTGTGATTATCTTCCTGTGAAATAACCGGCATTTTATCAAACTCCGCCTTCAAATCATCCCTTAAAAGAACCGTTCTGAAAAGCAAATGAGATACGAAATATTCAAGCGCCCTATTCTCCCGCCTCCAATACTCCGTCATAATATCACGCCATGCAACAATCAAAGGATGCTCCGCCCTTGAATGAATAAAACAATTATTTATCAAAGTCCAATCCCACTTACCCGACGAATGAAACATAAAAAAGTCAGCCTTATCAATAACACTTGGGAACTCCGCAGTCATAAGCATTGTCGCATCAATCCAATACCCGCCATATTCAGAAAGCAAATAGACACGAATAATATCAGCAAAATGAGCATTACCAATTTTACCCTTTTTATACTTTTCCAAAATAAAATCAGGAAGCTTAACCCAGCGGGATAAATTATCCATGGTAATAATAATATGCTCCCTATCCCCCTTAAATTTATCAACCGATTCGATACAATTTTTAACTAAATCCGGAGCCTTATCCAACCCCTGCAACCAACATTGAAATATATATTTACTGCTGTTATTTTTCTTTATCGGCTCAGACATAGGGATAAGAGGCAAATACTTTTTCCTGAAATAATTAATAAGGTTTACAGGCAAACAAGGATCCAACTTAAACCTAACCTTACGTCTTAAATTTTTAGAATAAATAAAACCACAAATAAATTGTGCAAAAAGTTTACCGATACGCCACTTCATTTATTTCTTCATAACCTCAACAATAGCTTTCTTTAAATCTTCAAGCCCAAGTTTCGCGACACCGGAAATCGCAACAACTTCCTTTTTAGATGCCTTTTTAAGAAGTTTTACTTTCTCCGCCACTTCCTCTTCACTCAAACTGTCAATTTTATTCAACACAACAATTTCCGGCTTTTTAAGAAGCTTTTCACCATAGTTTTTAAGCTCTGATTCTATGGTCTTATAACTTTCAACTACATCCTCCACAGTTCCGTCAATAAGATGAAGTATCACACGACAACGCTCCGCATGGCCCAAAAATCTGTGCCCTAAACCAACACCCTCACTTGCCCCTTCAATAAGACCGGGCAAATCCGCAATCACATACTCCCTGTCATACACATAAAACACCCCAAGATTAGGATGAAGTGTAGTAAAAGGATAATTCGCAATTTTCGGACGCGCCGCAGTCAACACGGAAAGCAACGTAGACTTTCCGGCATTCGGAAAACCGACAAGCCCAATATCGGCAATAAGTTTAAGTCGCAACCACACAGCCAACTTTTCACCGGGAGTTCCGGGATCCGCCCGCTCCGGCGCTTGATTAGTAGAGGTCTTATAGTGCGCATTACCAAAACCGCCATGACCACCCTTTGCAATCAAAATCTCCTCACCGTCAACAACCATATCAGCAAGCACGGTTTCCTTATCCTCCGCCAAAATTTCCGTTCCAACAGGCACCTTTATAATCAAATCCTTACCACTGCGACCGGTACGCTCCGACCCTTCACCGCCACGCCCCTTTTCCGCACGGAAATGTTGCTGATACCTGAAATCAATAAGGGTGTTAAGGTTTCGAACAGCCTTAAAAATAATACTTCCGCCGTTACCACCGTCACCACCGTTCGGACCACCGAACTCAATATACTTTTCATGACGGAAAGAAAGACAACCGTTTCCGCCATCACCCGCCTCCAAATAAATTTTTGCCTGATCTAAAAATTTCATAATAATTCCCTTTGCTTTAATAAAAGGATACAAGAACAACCGATAAAACACAAGCATTATTTTATGGACTTTTATCCTAACAATATATATAATGAAAAGAAAAATAAAGAAAGGATTATTATGAAAAAATCAAAATTGTCTAGGGGGGGGGTAAATCCCTTACTTAAACTAATCTGCGCCTTTGTTCCAAGCAAGGCCCTACGCTATGCAATAAGGGAAGGTTTAACAAAAGAATACTCCAAAGCAAAAAAACAAATCAAACAAGATATAAAACTTGAACCGACAAGAACTTTTAAACATTTCCTTTCTATCACGGCAATATGTAAAAACGAAGCCCCTTACCTTCCTGAATGGATAGAATATCATAAAATGCTAGGGGTAGAAAAATTTTACATCTATGACAATGAATCAACCGATAATACAAAGGAAGTTTTAAAGTCATATATAGAAGATGGAACAGTAGAATACCTTTACTGGAAAGGTAAAGCCCAACAGGGAAAGGCTTACGATAATTCCATTACAACACATAAATACGAAACAAAATGGATGGCATTTGTTGACATTGATGAGTTCATAGTCCCCATTTCAAAAGAAACTATCCCCGAAATTATAAATGAACTGAACCCAAAGGCAGCTCTTTCCATACATTGGTTAATTTACGGTGACAGCGGTCATAAAACAAAAACCGACGGACTTGTCATTGAACGATTTACAAAACATTCAACAAAGGATTTTTACAGAAATCAATGGGTAAAAACAATCGTAAATCCAAGATTGGTTTCATTTATGCGCGCCCATAACGCCGAATTCATCGGAAATATTACCGCAATCAATGAAAACAAAAAAAAGATAAAGGGAAAATCCAAAAATATTTCACATAATAAAATAAGAATAAATCATTACTGGGGAAAATCATACGAAGAATTCCAAATTAAAAAATTTCGCGGGGATGTTTCATTCTTAAACCTTCCACCAAAAGACGACGCGGAATTTGATTATTATAACCGTAATGACTTAGAGGATAAAACAACAATGCAAAAATATATAAAACCGATAAAGGAAAATTTGAAAAAAAGAGGACTTATTTAAACTTAAATATACTTTCAACAATACGATATAAATATTTTGTGGACTTTTTCCCTAAAACAGAATATAATAATCAAAAACAAACACAAAAGGACCACAATGAAAAAATTAAATAAAAACAATAAGTTACCTATGGGGGGGGGTAAAAAAGCCTCTACTTAAACTAATCTGCGCTTTTGTTCCAAGCAAGTCCCTACGTTATGCTATAAGGGAAGGTTTAGTCAAGGAATATTTTAAAGCAAGAAAACAAATCAAAAAAGATATAAAACCCGAACCAACCAGAAATTTCAAACACTTCCTTACACTAACAGCAATATGTAAAAACGAAGCCCCTTACCTTCCGGAATGGATAGAATTTCACAAACTTATAGGTGTGGAAAAGTTTTACATATATGATAATGAATCAACCGATAATACGAAAGAGATTTTAAAGTCATATATAGATGACGGCACAGTAGAATATACTTATTGGCAAAATTCACAACAAATACAAGCTTATAATGACTCGACCCAAAAACATAAATACGAAACCAAATGGATGATATTCATCGATATTGATGAATTCATAGTCCCCATCGGCAAAGAAACTATCCCCGAAATAATAAATGAAATAAATCCAAAGGCAGGACTTGGCATAAATTGGTTAATTTACGGTGACAGCGGACATAAAACAAAAACTGCCGACCTTGTCATTGAACGATTTACAAAACACTCAACGAAGGATTTTGAAAGAAATTACTTTTATAAATCAATCGTAAATCCTCGCCTTGTTTTTAAAATGTGGATTCACTCTGCTATTTTCGTAGGTAACATTACTACAATTAATGAAGATAAACATAAAATAAAAAGAAATGCACAAACACAAAATGTAAATATAAATAAAATAAGAATAAATCATTACTGGGGCAAATCTTATGAGGAATTTTTAGCAAAACAACAAAGGTGGACTCCGAAAAACGGAAAAAAAACATACTTAATAAAAGACAATTTATTTTTTTATAACAACCGCAATGATATAGAGGATAAAACAACAATGCAAAAATATATAAAACCGATAAAGGAAAACTTGAAAAAGAGAGGTCTTATTTAAATTCAAACACACCTATCTGACACGCCTTCCACAACACAACATCAATATACCCGCGCGGAAGGCTTGTTTCATTTTCAATCACACAAAAAACTTCATCACAAACTTTTTTCACCCTTGATGTCAACGGGAAACTTACCTCCATATCCTCATCACCATAAAGCGCAATGCCAAGTCGCTGTATCCAAACATCATACTTTACATCGTTAATCCCAAGATTACGAGCCAAATGATTTTTGGTAATCGAACCAATATGCGGAAGTCGTGCAAGATAAAGCATTTTCGATGGAATATCCGGACACCCATAAAATCCGCGACAATATTTTTCACGATTTTCCCACACCTTGCAAATCGCATTTATCTTGTTTTTATTTCCGAAAATAGGAAGAAGATTAGAGGCTGTAACCTCCCCACCGCTTTTTATAAAGGACACAATTTCCAAAAACTTTTGCTTTGCAATTTTCTGCTTAAACCCGCTTGCAAGAATTACATAAAAAACTTCCTCCGCAAATTCATCAGGATTTAAATGAGGAGGATTCAAAAGTCGCCTTTTTATCTCATCAAAATCCTCTTTATCCGACGCAACACCGGAAGAAATTAAATATTCCTCAATTTTAAAGAAAAGATTCTTGTCTATTTTATGAACTTCTGTGTTATCAAGCGAACAAAAAACTTTCATCAAAACACCGATTAAATATTATCCAAAATAGGTTGCAATTTATCCATCACCCTATCCAAAACGGCAGATTCCCTCTCTGCAACATCAAACGCCTTGTTCATATATTGCTTCATAATATCAGGATGCTCAAAGAAACTTTTAACCTTGCTTGCCAAATCAGCTTCATCAGCCACCATCACAACACAATTTTCATTGATAAGTATGTCGTATGTTTCCTTGAAATTATGCACAATCTTTCCACTTAACACAACCGAGTGAAGTCTTGCCGGTTCCATAGGATTATGACCACCGATAGGAGCAAACGACCCACCGACAAACACTACATTTGATAAGGTATAGAAAAGCCCGAGCTCCCCCATGGTATCAGCTATATATATATCAGTATTAGGTTTTATTACTTCCCCGGCGGAACGCTTTGCCACTTTCAACCTGTTCACTTCGACAAGAGATTTTATCTCCTCCCCGCGCGCAGGATGACGAGGAGCAATCACCATCAACATATTCGGATAACGCTTCTTTATTGTTAAAAATGCACTAAGCAATCTTTCCTCTTCCCCGGGATGAGTCGAAGATGCAACAAATATAGGTCTGTCCCCAATCATATTTTGAAGTTTTGCAAGTTCATCTTTGTTATACGAAAGCGGAGCCACGGCATATTTCAAATTACCGACACAAGTTGTCGTTTTAACACCTATAACTTCCAACCTGTTTCTATCCTCCTCCGACTTACCGAAACCATAGATAAACGCTTCCATCAAAGGCTTACAAAATTTAAGGTTATTTTTGTATTTAGCAAAAGATTTATCGGAAATTCTTCCGTTCATAACGACAAGAGGAATATTCTTACTTTTCGCAGACAATATTAAATTAGGCCAAAAGTCACTGTCCACAAAAAAGCCGACCGATGGTTTCCAATAATCAAAAAATCTGTCTGTATACGCACGTCTGTCAATAGGCAAAAACTGATGGAAAGCCCTCTTGTTATCAAGTTTTTTCGCCATATTATCCGCCGCCGTCACAGTAGTAGTAGTCACCAAAACGAACACATCTTTATATGTTTCAAGTATTTTATTTACCAAAGGAATAATCGAATTACTTTCCCCGACACTTGCCGCATTAAACCAAAAAACTCTGCCTTCCGGTCTTTTTATTGAAGCATAACCGAAACGCTCCTTTTTCCTTTTTTTATCGCTTGTTTCCAATCCCTTTCTTCGTCTTATAAACAAAACAGGTCTGACAAAGGGTTTTAATAAGAATGTTAAAAGTCTGTATAAATATAATTTCATTTTCTTTTCTCCGTAACAGGTTTTTAATAATAAACCATTACATAATATAAGTCAACTTTTATAATTTAGAATAAACGCCCATTCTTTTATCTAAGTTTTTAGTCTTTTCAACCATAATTTTATTTAAATCAGTCTTAATTTTTTGAATATCCTCATGTGTTGCATTTTTATCAACATATACAAAATCACCAACCTCAACAACCGATTTTGAAAAAGGTTTCACAAGCATAAATCTGTCCCAAGTATTAAGAAACTTCACCCTGTTTGCGGAAACATACAATGGGACAATAGGAGCCCCACTGCTTTTCGCAAATAAAAATATACTGTCCGTAGTAATAGTTTGCGCAGGTCCCAAAGGTCCGTCAGGAGTAAGCCCGGCAGAAATCCCGCTTTTAAGAAGTTTCAAAAACTTAAACACAACTTCCTTTGTGCTGGCAACAGACTTGGTCGTTGATAAAATATTTTTAATCCCAAGATGATTGTAAATTTTACCAATCATACGCCCGTCACTATGGGTCGAAAATATCCCATACACGGGAAACCGCTTTGGCCAAACCTTCGTCACAAGCATAGTCCGAGAATGCCAAAACACAACAATTACCGGACTTCCAGATTTAAGGTAATCAACTAATTTTTTCCTGTTTATATAAGTTGTCCAAGATAACAGTTGAACCAATCTGATAAGTAAAAATGCAATAAAAGAAACAAAGCTTATCGTAATATTTTTCTTTAATAACTTCTTAAAAAACGCCATTATTAAATATCCCCATCATTAAACGAATACTTATTTTCATCAGTTTTTTCGCCACTGTTTTTGATTTTATCCTTTAATTTATCCGGTAAATTTCTGGATACAATATTATTATCAACTTTTTCCACATAAAGGGATGTAGAAGAATAAGCAAAGTTTGCACCGGCTTCCTCCACAACTTCCTTAATTTTGATAACCAAATCCTCTTTTATCCTAAGCCAATCCGCCCATACATTGGTATTTGCAAAACAGTAAACCATCAAATCAATGGCATACTTTCCTATTTTATCAATTCTGACCTGCATAATAGATTCTGGCGGTTTCACAAAATCATCATTTTCAATCAAATAACGCTCAATTTCCTGCCTTATATAACGAAGTTGAGCAGCCGTAGTCCTGTATTCAAGAGAAATATACCATTCAATCCTTCGATACTTACGGGATGAAAAATTCACAACCGCCGCATCGGATACGGTACTGTTTGGAACGAACAAAGGCGCCCTGTCAAATTTTCGTATCATAGTAGAACGAAAACCGATATTTTCAACAATACCTTCAATAGGATTATCCGGATCTTCAATCCTTATAATATCACCTATGTTAAAACGTTTTTCAGAAATAATCGCCATACCGGAAATAATATTTTTAAACATATCTTGCGCACCCAACGCAACCGCCATACCGACAAGTCCCAAAGAAGCAATAAGAGTACTTACCTTAACGCCCCAATTTTCAAGCAACGCCGACGCCCCTATAATAAAGATAAGGAACTTAATAATACGAACCGTCCATGTAATAATAACCGTTTTCGTATTATCAAGATGTGTTTTCTTAAATATCGCCGCAACTGGACTTATAAACGAATAAATAAGCCAGGTAATATTAAATATATAAAGAGATTTCAACAAATTCCTTGTATAAAAAACAAATGACGAAGGAATCCTTAAAACCGTAAGTGCAAAATATACACCTATTACAACAGGTATAAATTCTATCGGCTGACCTATTTCCTTTAATGACTTTTCCTGTCCGTAAGTAATTTTTTTAAGGACCAAGAAATTTAAAAACTTCACCATCAAAAATGAAAAGAAATCCTTTACAATAAAGGCAAAAAGCATAATAAACAAAGCAATGGCAATTCTTCCGATATTGCTCATTTGCAACCAAAAATAAAAATTAAGGACATAATCAAACAATAATGAAAAATCCGGTATCCCAAAATTAAAATTGAACATAATACTCCTTATCTATTATATATATATTTAAAAGTATAACAAAAAAAATCTGAAAAATCCAACTATTATTTTAATAAATATTTATACAGTTGATACGGAGTAATAACTTTAAAAGAATAAATCCCCAAAATCCTTTTAACAACTTCTACACAGGTAAAGATACCAAACTTCCAAGACAACACTTCTTTATCATTTATATCAGTCTTTACAACAGTCATTCCCAACTTTTCAAACTCTGAAATAAAACTGTCCCCTATAATATGAAGAGTCATAAGCTGTATTTTAGAGGCAAGCGGATCCACAACAAAAAAGCACCCGCCATCCTCCAAAACCAAAAAACAATGTTTAAATCCTGATTTCAAAAATCCCAAATACCACAATGATGTAATGGGTGAAAACACAACCCAAACATTATCCCACTTAATATTTAATCCAAACTTTCGCATCGGACAATCCCCTTTTTACGTAACACGGTTTCCAATTTATCCATCGCATCATCCCACCATAATGCCTCCATAGCTTCATCCTTAACCCTGGCATCCGGAGGACACAACATCCGCCCGTATTTGACAAGAGTTTTAATATGCCTTTCACTTATTTTTTTCGCAAGATATAACTTTACGACACAAAGATAAATATCATCAATAACACAAGGTCGTATCACAACACTATTGGAATTGTTTGATTTATACGGAGTTCGTTTTTCATACTTACAATACCAAAACCAAGCATCCTCCGCACAATCAAATAAAACTTCTCCTATTTCCGTTTCTATATAATTTAATTTTTTAAATGTCATTTAATCCCCTCCTTAATACATTTATCAGAACAAAAAAAGAACATAAGAAGAAACACTATACGATTCTTTTTAAAAGTCAATACAGTTATTATCATTTTTTGCAATTTTTAAGAATAACAACCTATAATTGTAAAAATACACAAATTATTAACAGAAAAATATAAATAAAAAAATACTGGAAAATAGTTTTGTTTTATAGTATAATAATCGCATCAACATAAAAAAAGAAGGGGTTAAAAAAATGCTTGATAGAGAAAATGAATTCTTTGGAGATATAAAATCAGAAAACACAGAAGAAGTAAACACATCTTCTACCGGAATAAATTACGGCGACAGAAATGACAAAGCCGGAATGAAAAATATAATCATCGCGGTTGTTGCCGGCGCTGTATTTGCCGCAATATTATTATTGCTTCTTTCACCAAGAAGAGATTCCCGCGATACAACAAACTTTGCGGAAATTCCGACACTTTCTCAACCAACCGGTCCAATCCGTATTGAACCGACCGATCAAATGCCTATGCCATCAGAAGTATTTGAATCTGCAACAATATATAACACACCGGAAAATCCGTCGGCAATTTATCAACCGACACCTCTTCCGACTGCCCCTGTTATAAAGGCGGTTGAACCTGCACCTGTGCCAACAAAAATCGTAAACAAACTTCCTAAAAAGGCACCGGTAAAACCTGCCCCAAAGACAGAAGTTAAAAAGGCACCTGCTCCGGTAAAAACTGCACCCAAACCAGTTGCAAAACTAACTCCTAAATCAAACAAGAACCTTCCTGAAAAGGAACTTGTTGAAAAAACAACTGGTGTTCCTGGTGAAGTTGAAATGGCTCTTGTCGATCCAAAGTCAGGAAATGCCAAAGCTTTATGGAATGTGCAACTTGTATCTACAAGCACAGAATCTGCGGCCCAAAACGAATGGGAAAACTTATCCAAGAAATACCCTGCAATACTTGGTAACCGCTCACATACCGTAAGCAAAACAGAAGTCAACGGAAAAACATATTACAGATTGCGTGTTTCAAACATTGAAACATCAGAACAGGCAACCGAAATATGTAACCAACTAAAAACATATCAACTATCTTGTTTCGTTGTAAAGTAAGGTGGTTATTATGATAGGCTTTTCTGAATTACTTATAATACTTTTAATAGTCATTTTGGTGTTCGGCGCATCAAAATTCCCGAAAATTATGCAAAATTTTGCAGAAGGAATAAATGTATTCAAAAAGACAATAAAAGAAGAAAAAAAAGGTAAAAAGGATACTAAGGACACATTGAAGAAAACAACTTCTTCCAAAAAGAAAAAAAATAAAAAACAATAACTATGAATACACATGAAAGTTTTATACCGGAAACTATACGACATTATTTAATAAAGTTATGTCAAAAAGTTTTCGGTATTTTTCTTATTCTTTTAAGTATTTACTTAACAATATCTCTTCTTTCATTTTGCAGAATTGATGACAGCTTTGCAATATCATCAACCTTTAATATAAAAAATTGGACCGGCAAAATCGGCGCAAACTATGCAAAATTTATGTTTGAATTTTTTGGACTTACCGCATTTCTAATAAATTATTTTATCTATATATTCGGAAGATATTTTATAAACAAAAACTATCTTTTATATTCACAAACAAAACTTTCAACCTATATGATATTAAGCATAATCTTTTTATCATTAAACCTTTCATACATATCAAATATCATTTTAAAAAATGTCCCGACACAATCGGGTCTTGGCGGTATTACCGGATTTACAATAAAAACAGACATCCGCAACTCTCTTATATCTTTAAACATAACAACCTATATGCAAATAGTAATATTTGTCTTGGCATTATGTATAAATGCAATAAGTCTTTATTACGCCCTAAATTTAAATCAGGAAAAATTGGAATCCGCAAAATTAAAAATAATAAAAGCATATTTTTATACGGCAACCTTTGTTAAAACAAAAATTTTCAAACGAAAGCTAAACAAACAAACCTTAATCGAAAAAAGAAAAAAACTGCTTCAAAAAAATATAAAACCGAAAGCTGTTGAAAAACCGGAAACGAAAGCACAAAAACAGGAACGCCCCGCAACAATAAAAAAGCCCGCATACATACTTCCGACAACAGATTTACTAAATCCTGCAAAAACAAATAAAAACACTAATAACAGTGAAGAAATGCACATAAAAGCGAAAATGTTAGAGGATGTTTTAACTGAATTTGGTATAGAGGGAAAAATCACCAACATAAAAACCGGTCCTGTCATAACCCTTTTTGAAATGGAACCTGGTCGCGGTATAAAAACCTCCCGCATCATAGGATTAAAGGACGATATTTCAAGGAAGATGTCCGCCCTTTCCGCTCGTGTAGCAGTAATCCCCGGAACAAACAAAATCGGTATAGAACTTCCAAACACTCACCGCCAAACCGTTTATATCCGCGAACAATTCGAAAGCAACACTTTCAAAAAAACCGAACACATACTTCCTATATCCCTTGGAAATGATACAAACGGAAATCCCGTGTTCGTAGATTTGGCAAAAATGCCTCACTTACTTATCGCAGGAACAACCGGCTCCGGTAAATCAGTCGGTGTAAACAGTATGATTTTATCACTCCTTTATAAATTCACACCGGAGGAATGTAAATTCATAATGGTAGACCCTAAAATGGTAGAATTTTCAACATACAAGGATATCCCCCACCTGCTAATCCCTGTTGTCGATGATCCGATAAAGGCCGTTGCAGCATTAAAGTGGGCTGTTCGCGAAATGGAGGAACGCAACCGCAATATGGCAGCCATAGGCGCAAAAAATATTGAATCTTATAACCAAAAGGCAAAAGCTATGCGTGGCGAATTTATCACCCGCGAAGTCCAAACCGGATTCGATCCGCAAACCGGCGAACCAATAACCGAGGAAAGAAAAATCGAAATAAAACCTATTCCATACATAGTTGTAATAGTCGACGAAATGGCGGACCTTATGACCGTCGCCAAAAAGGAAGTGGAGGCAATGATTGCCCGCCTTGCCGCAATGGCTCGTGCCGCAGGTATACACTTAATCCTTTCAACACAACGCCCATCCGTCGATGTCATCACCGGAACAATCAAATCAAACTTCCCGAACCGTATAAGTTATAAAGTCGCCTCTAAAGTCGACAGTCGCACCATCATAAATGAACAAGGCGCCGAAGTTATGCTTGGAAAGGGAGATATGCTTTATATGGCAGGTGGCGGAAACATCATCCGTATTCACGGTGCATTCGTAAGCGAAGAAGAAATCGAAAACGTTGTAACCTTTATAAAAGCACAGGCAAAACCTAATTATGTAAAGGAAGTAACCTCCGAAAAACCGACAAAGAATACTCCGGCAAGCTTCCTTGATAAAACATTATTTAATGATTCAAAGGAAAACAAGGACGAAAACCTATATACCCAGGCCGTCCAAATAATCCTATCTTCCGACCGCCCGTCAATTTCATACCTTCAACGCCGTCTTGGCATAGGATATAACAAATCCGCAACCCTTATTGAAAAAATGGAACAAAACGGAATTTTATCCGCACCGGATTCCACCGGAAAGCGCACAATCCTTACAAAAAAGGATTAAAATATTTCATCCGCACAAAAATAACTTGATTAAATCAATAAGCTAAAATAATATATAGTTTTAAAGGAGATATTATGAAAAAATTATTATTTATAATCGCTATGCTTTTCGCAAACATAACATTTGCAAACACAAACCTTACCTATAATACTAATTTGATAAGGGAGATAGAAACCTATGTCAATTCTCTTCAAAGCATAAGCGGTAATTTTAATCAGGTATCATCAAACGGCGCAACTGATTCCGGTATATTTTACATAAAAAAACCCGGAAGAATGAGATTGGAATACAAAAGCCCTATTCTCCTTGTCGCTGACGGTTCATCAATAGTTTACTTTGATAAAAAGCTTGATCAAATTTCATATATCGCACTCGATTCAAACCCTGCATCAATAATATTAAACGGAAACATAAACTTAACTGATGAAAAATCACCCGTAAAAATTACAAACATAACAAAAACCGATGACGATATGTTAGAGGTTGAACTTTCCGTCCCAAACGAAAAACAATCTGGAAAAATCACAATGATTTTCCAAAACAAACCTTTATCACTTCTTGGTTGGAAAGTTCGTGACCCGCAGGGCATCACAACAACAATATCACTATATAACATAAGACCGGAAAAAAGTTTAAGTGATTCGCTTTTCAAAATAACAAGAAACAAAAGTTTTGATAATAAGAAAAAGAACAGCAAATATTACTAATGAAATGCAAAATATCATAGATATAGAAACAGAAGATAGAACAAAAAACTTTGCATCACAATTTGCAACCGAATTGAAAAAGGGCGACATAATACTTCTTTACGGCACTTTGGGCATAGGTAAAACATTCTTTACCCGCAATCTTATAAAGACATTAACAGAAAAGGATATTGACGTCCCAAGCCCTACTTTTACCATAGTCCAAAATTACAACAGCCCAAAGGGGACTATCTCCCATTACGATTTATATCGTATAGAAGATGCAGAGGAGCTATACGAACTGGACTTTGATAACTCCCTTAATAACAACATTACAATAATTGAATGGCCCGAGATTATAGAGGATTATATCACCGAACATTTTACCCCTGTAAAACTTCATTTCAAAATGGAAAATAATAAACGAGTTTTGTATATCAACCGGTAAAATTTTCAACTTTAAAACAGCGATTCGCCAATCAAATTTAGCTTAAAAAAATTTACAAAATAAAAAATCAAAAAAGCTCATTTTTTTCTTAATATAACATATTGTTTTTACACAACAAAAAAGCATTAATTTTTTTCAAAAAAATATGTCTTTTTTCCTTGCATTTAAAAGGCAAAATTGCTAGTATCAACCTATATTTTAAACGAAAAGGAGAATAAAATTGGATAAAGAAAATAACTTGGAAACTAATGTTGATAAAAGCATAAAAGTAGCACCTATCGTCCACGAAATGCAAACCTCATACCTCGACTATGCGATGAGTGTTATTATATCCCGTGCCCTTCCTGATGTCCGCGACGGTTTAAAACCTGTTCACAGACGAATTATTTACTCTATGAAGGAAAACGGCTTTGAATACGGCAAACCTTTCAGAAAATCCGCTCGTGTAGTCGGCGATGTTATGGGTAAATACCACCCACATGGCGACGCAGCTATCTACGACGCTATGGTCCGTATGAGCCAAGATTTCTCTATGAACATTGCAATGGTAGACGGTCAGGGAAACTTCGGTTCCATGGACGGCGACAGTGCCGCTGCTATGCGTTATACAGAGGCAAGAATGTCAAAGGCCGCTGCTTATATGGTGGATGATTTGGATAAGGAAACCGTAAATTGGCGTCCAAACTACGATGAATCGACAAAGGAACCAGAAGTTCTTCCTGCTCGCTTCCCCAACCTTCTTGTAAACGGAAGCGGTGGTATCGCCGTAGGTATGGCAACCAACATCCCAACCCACAACCTAAGCGAAGTTATTGATGCTTGCTGTGCAATAATCGACAACCCAGATTTAAATGTGGAAGATTTGGTAAAATACGTTCCTGCACCTGACTTTCCAACCGGCGGTCTTATCATCGGACTTTCCGGCTCTTACAGTGCATTCACAACAGGTCGCGGTTCTATCATAATCCGTGCAAAAACTCATTTCGAAGAAGTCAGAACTAAACAGGCAATCATAGTTGATGAAATCCCTTACCAAGTAAATAAAAAGGTTATGATTGAAAAAATTGCCGAACTTGTAAAGGATAAAAGGATTGAAGGTATCTCTGACATTCGCGATGAATCTTCACGCCAAGGCGTCCGTGTCGTAATTGAACTTAAAAAGGACGCAAACGGTGATGTAGTTTTAAACCAACTTTTCAAATACTCTCAACTTCAAGTAAGTTTCGGCATCAATATGCTTGCAATTAACAAGGGCCGTCCGGAACTGATGAACCTTAAACAAATACTTGAAGCATTTATCGAGTTCAGAGAAGAAGTCATCCGTCGTCGCACAAACTACGACCTTAATAAATCAAGAAACAAGGCACATATTTTGGTCGGTCTTTCAATCGCAGTTGCAAACCTCGACGATGTTATCACACTTATCCGTAATGCAAAGGATCCAATCGATGCAAAGGATAAATTGATGGCTCGCGATTGGAAAGCCGAAGATATGCAACCACTTATCGACCTAATCGATGATCCGGAAAGCAAAATCGTAAACGGCACTTATCGTTTATCAGAAGCACAGGCAAAGGCAATCCTTGAATTAAAACTTCACAGATTAACCGGCCTTGAACAAGACAAACTTGCCGACGAAATCAAACAAACCGGTCTTGAAATCCAAGAATACTTATCAATACTTCTTAACAGAACAAAATTGATGACTATCCTTAAAAATGAATTGATTGAGGTAAAGGAAAAATTCGGCACCGAAAGAAAAACCGAAATTGTTCCATCCGAACTTGAAACCGATTTAGAAGATTTAATCGCACGCGAAGATATGGCTATCACAATTACAAACACAGGCTACATAAAACGCGTTCCGTTAAATGTTTATAAGGCTCAAAACCGTGGCGGTAAAGGAAGAACCGGTATGAATACCAAAGAAGAAGATTTTGTAACCGACGTATTCGTTGCAAACACACATACACCTGTGATATTCTTCTCCAACAAAGGTATCGCATACCAAATGAAAGTTTATCGTCTTCCACTTTGCACCCCACAATCAGTAGGAAAGGCTCTAATCAACCTTCTCCCGCTTGAACAGGGCGAAACAATCTCTACCATTATGCCACTTCCGGAGGACGAAAGCGAATGGGAAAATCTATACGTAATGTTCGCAACATCAAAGGGAACGGTAAGACGCAATAAACTTTCCGACTTCCTAAACATTCGTCAAAATGGTAAAATTGCAATGAAATTTGATGAGGACGGCGACGAACTTATCGCGGTTAAACCTTGCCGTGAAGACCAAGACGTGTTCTTAACTCTTCGCGGTGGAAAATGTATCCGCTTCCCTGTTCCAGAAGTCCGTGTATTCCAAAGCCGTAATTCAACCGGTATAAAGGGTATAAAGGTCGAAAACGGCGACAAGGTTATTTCTATGTCAATCATCAATCACACTGATGTTGACCAAGAAACCCGCGCCGCATACCTTAAACTTTCACGTGCCCTTCGCCATACGGAATTTGAGGATTTAGAGGGCGAAGAAGTCCTTGAAACAACAAAGACTCTATCCGAAGAAGAATACAAGGAAATGGAGGCAAAGGAACAATTCATCCTAACCGT
>CAZHAL010000004.1:0-24906 GCA_964530355.1 uncultured Bacteroidales bacterium
TTAAAGTCAACCATTTTTTTGACTTTTATATTTTTATAGCAATATTTAGGAATGCGTTGAAAAACAACCGTTTTTTACATTTTGAAAATATTAACAATTTAACTCGTATACAAGTGGTCAAAAACGTTGGTTTATGCTCAACTCTTTATTTGTAAACATAATATATAAACAACAAGTAAGGAGTAAAAATGTATAAAAAAATACCAAGTATATTTATGATGTCATTACTTTGCGCCTGTGCCGGATCATTTGACAAGGCCAATGAGTCATTTACAAAAGATTTCAATGCCGGTCAATATGAAAAAGCCGCAACCGAAATGGCAAATACTTTAAAAGCAGAAAATAAAAATGGAAAACCTCAATTAAAGGACAGCCCTTATCTTGCCGGATTGCAAATAGGAACAGCTTCTCTTTTTTCAAAAAATTATACTAATAGTATGAAATATTTTGATATAGCTAATTCTTCGGTAAAAGCAAAAGATACAGACGGTTATGATGCAAAAACATACGAAAAAATTATGTATAATACCTATTTTTCAATATCCGCTATGAATGCAGATCCTGATAATGCCAGGGTATATATAAACAAAGCAAGTAAAGCCCAAAAACAAGCTAAAAATGAAAACAAAAAATCAATAGAAAAACTGACCGAAAAGAATAAAGAGGAAGAAAAAAATAAAGAAAGCGCAGAAAACTTTTTAAAGGAAATGGGCGTAAATTTTGACGGCATTATAGCAGATATAAACAGTGCCAGTGCCTCAGAAGATACTTCTGTTGCATTGCCTCAATGTAAAACAAATACAGACGGTCACAGAAGTGATGCCGAACAAAAGGCACTTGCTGATTATACAAATATCTATACAACCTGGCTTTATAACCTTGTAGATTCATCAGCAGGCAAATATAATATTGATGATCAAAATTTCCTTATCGCAAACCTTTGCGGAAGAAATAAATACGTTTATGATGATTCAGATGTAGCCTCATCAAATAAACCAACCGTATGGGTTGTATTTGAAAATGGATTAGTCGGTTCGGTCGAAAGCCATACTATGCAATTCCCAAATCCGTTTGATTTAAACAAACAAATTACATCTCCGCTTAAAATAAAATGGGCTGTATTAAAGGAAAATCCTGCTCCATATACAGCACTTAAAATCAATAATGATGTAAATACGGAATTCTTGGCAAGTATGGATTCCATAGTTGACAGGAACCTTAAAGATATGAAAACTTCATATATTGTAAAAAGTGCTCTTTGGGAAATCGGAAAAATCGCAGTCGCAGCTAAACTTTGTCATAAGGATGATTGCTCTCCTTTAAGCCTGGCAATGGCTATTGGCGCTTTGGCAACCGAATATCCGTTTATTGAAACACGCTCTTGGACATCTCTTCCAAAAGAAGTCCAAATGGCCCGTATCGATATGCCAAGCAATAGAAAGTTAGATATGTCATTACTTAATGAAAACGGAACATCTCAACTGGAAACAGTTAATATTCCTGATGATATAAACCAAGCTATTGTGACGGTTCGTATGCCAACAGTTGGGGCAAAACCTTCTGTAATAATAACAAAACTAAAATAAAGGAATAAAAAAATGAGAAGATATTTAAGTATTTTTATTGCAACCCTTATTGCATCATGTTCAACATGTAACCAAGTAATAAATTGGGATGATAGTGTTTCATTTGATAAAATATCATATAATGCAATAGTCCGAGAAACTGATGATTCAATTATTGCAAATATACATGGTATTTCATCGACAGATCAGACAGTTTATTATCACGTTAATTGGTATGATGTAAATGGTATGCCGATAGATACTGTAATGTCTTCTTGCTCACGGCAACAAATTCATGGGGATAAAGCTTTTGATTGGAAAATCGTAGCTCCGTCAAATAAAGCAAAATCATTCAATGTATTTGTTTCCTCAAAATGTAAAAACTAAATAAAAAGGAGAAATATTATGAAATTAAAATTATTAGTATGTATGATAACAGCTTTATCTCTTACCGCTTGCGGTCCGTCAAGAGAAGAAATTGCAAAACAACAAGGCGCAGAAATTGCAATGACCGGCGAACTTACAAATGCGGATTATGACAATGTCGCAAAACAGTTAATTGCTGATGCTTTGGCAAATGAACTTGCAAGACCAAAGGCTGATGGCGGACAATATGTTCTTGCTCTTGGAAAAATAGAAAATAATACAATGCAAAGAGGTATAACAAAAGAAATTACATCTAAACTAACTATTGCTTTAAGACGTTCAGGTAAGATGCAAGTAGTGAACCTTGCAGATATTGGTGAAGCAGGAAAAAGAGCTGACAGTTTAGCAATGTCGAAATATGTAAACCAAGATACCGTTACTCAAGTAAATGCTATATCACATGATAAATTTTTAAAGGGATCTGTTTCACAAAAAGATATTGAAATAGGTAGCAATGTGCTTGTTGAATATACATTTAACTTTGTTTTAAGAGATGAAAGCACAATGCTTACCATGTGGGAAGGCGACATTACAATTAAAAAAGTTATAAGCAAAGATATGGTTAACTGGTAATTTATAAATAAAAGGAGTGAAAGATGAAGTATCTATTAAGTTTAATTTGTATTTGTGTGTTTTCTTTTAGTGCAAATGCAAAAATAAAAACCGTTCAGGCAACAGGTAGCGGTATGGATGAACGTCTTGCTACTATGAATGCAATAGAATCCGCTATTATGCAAACACATGCGGTATCAATGAACGGTTCAACAACAAGAACCAAAGAAATCCACGAAGATGCTTCATCTTCCTTTAAGGGTAAGGGCAAAGTTAATGAAAACGCAGATGCTTCATTCAGTGCAAATTCATCACAAAGTGCATCTGCATCTGCTTCTTCCGGAAGGGGACTTTTTGATAAAGATTCTGCATCTATAAGCGCATCTGAGAAGGCTTCTGTTTCCGGTAAAGCATCATCAAATTATCATGCGGATTATGATATAGATAATAAATCCGATTCTTCATATAATTATAAAGAAATTGATCAGGAAATAAAAGCAAACTATAAAGGTCAACTTGAAGGTTATAAAATTTTGAAAACCGAACAAAAGGGTGGCAAATATTATGTTACTATAGAAGCAAAAGTCTTTGAAATGGATGAATATAAATCAAAAGATTTAGTAAAAAAGGCAAAATATTCTGTTGCTATTGCACCGATAGAACAAACTTCAAGTGTATCATATAAATGTAACGGATCAAATATGTCATCTGTGCCGGAGGATATCTTGAATGCAATAACAGAAAATATTATTTCATCACGACGCCTTAATATCGTTGACAGATCCAGTATGAATACAAGAATGAAAGAACTTTCTTTGACAACTTCGGGACTTACAGACCGAAACGATATGAATAAATTGGCAAAGGTTTTATCTGCCGATTATATGCTTGTTGCTACGGTGGATACGTATGATTTATCTCAAACTTCAAAAGTTTTGGAGGTAACAGGTGAAACAATAACCTCTGTTTCCGGAAAAATTTCTGTTTCATATAAATTATTTGAAACCGCAACAACAGAAATTGTTGCCGCATCTCATGTAGAAGAAAGTATAAATTTACAAAACGTATCTATGTCATGTTCCGATTTATCTGCTAAGTTAGTAAAAAAGATAGCAAAATCACAAGCTGATAAAATGCTGACATTCTTATTTAACGATTATCAACCTGTAATTGAAAAAGAACAAGAGGTTGAAAATAAACCGACAGCACCTAGAAAACGTCCTGTTATAACTGTGCCTTGGTAATATAAATCAAAAGGATTCTAAAATGAAAAAATTACTGCTCACCTCTTTAACCCTTGTATCTATATCACCCGTATTCGCAGGTAATATGAATAGTTGTAATTCTATCAGCAATAGCGATAACCGTAATTACTGTTATGCTATAGCAAGCGGAGAAAGTTATCATTGTAATGCTATAAAAAACGATGATAAGAAAAATTACTGCTTGGCTGTATCTATGAATCAAAGCTATCGCTGTAATTCGATACACGATAGTGATATGAGAGCAGAGTGTAAAAGTAATTTTTAATATAACTGTATAAACTAATACCCTTGTTTACAAAACAGGGGTATTTTTTATTCTAACCTAACTCAATAAATTTTAAGAATTTTCAACTTTCCTTGAACCTATGATTTTGATTTCATATTCAAGCATTATACCGAACTTCTCATAAACGGAATATCTTACCTTCTCCGCCAATTCTTCAATGTCCGCAGATGTCGCATTGCCTTCGTTTATAATAAAGTTCGCATGTTGAGTAGATACAATCGCATCGCCAAGTTTTAATCCCTGACATCCTGCTTCTTTGATAAGTTTCCATGCCGAATGCCCGACTGGATTTTTAAATGTAGATCCCGCCGTTTTTGTATATGTAGGTTGCACGGAATCCTTTTCCTTTAATATATTATCCATAACAAGCTGTATATCCTTACTTGCTCCGGCTTCCCCCTTTAATACAACAGAGGTTATAATATAATCATTGCTTATAGTCGAATTTCTGTATGAAAGTCCGCATTCCGAAGCAGGAATAGTCATCACATCACCGTTTATTTTGTTAATGACTTCTATTTCAACCAAAATATCCTTTATTTCCCGCTTAAAACAACCGGCATTTGTGATAATTGCCCCACCGATAGAGCCCGGAATCCCAAACAAAAATTCCAAACCTTTTATCTCGTTTTCCATTGCGAATTTTGAAATCGCAATATTTGAAGCAAACGCCCCGCAAATAATTGTATTTTTATCATCCGGGGAAATTTTCACACTGTTAAATGCTTCTGATTGAAGTCTTATCGTAATACCGTTCAAAATTCCGTCACGGATAAGAAGATTAGAGCCGAACCCAAGTGTGTGTATAGGCATATCCTTTGGCGCATGTTTTAAAAAATCCGCTAAATCCTTTTTATCCTTTGGACTGAAAAATACCTCGGCAATACCACCGGTTTTAAATCTGGTAAAATTTGCCAAGTTATAATTTGTAAGTATTTCGCCCTTTACTTTTGGCAAGTCTTTTATTAGTGAATTTTCCATTTTATTTTTTGCTTTCAATCAAGGTTGGCAATTCATAAATCATATGTTTTATATCACCTGCACCAAACGAAATAATTATATCATTACTTCTTAAATTTGACAATATTATATCAACAATTTCCGAAAAATCAGATATTTGGAAAATACCTTTTTTGCCCTGACGAAGAAGATTTTCATAAAAATCAATGTGATTCTTCATATTATCGGGACTTTCACCGGCACCAAACACAGGCATACATACAACAAAGTCAGCCAATTCAAAACATTTTAAAAATTCATCAAATAAATCGGAAAGTCTTGAATATCGATGAGGTTGGAATATCGCCATAATTCTGCCATCCCTAACAACATCCCTAGCCATAGCCAGCGTTGTTTCAATTTCCTTCGGATGATGAGCATAATCATCAAAAATTCTGATACCGTTTACATTTCCAACCTTTGAAAATCTGTGCTTTACACCGTGAAATTTCGAAAATGCCAAACGAATTTTATCCTCATCAATTTGTAAAAATTTTGAAACTGCAATCGCAACAAGGGAATTTAACACATTATGCTTTCCGAAAAGAGGAAGATGAAGATTTTCTATCCTGCCACCATCCTTATATACTGCATCAAAATACCCGCCGTCTATATCAAAACGAATATTTTCCGCAGTTATATCTGCATCCTTTGAAAAACCGTAAGTGATAATATTTTTCTTGTCCTTAAACTCATTATACAATTCCATAACAACAGGATGATCCGCACACATAACAGCCAAGCCCGTATCCGGAATCCGTTTGATATATTCGCGGAAATAATTTTTAAGGTTTTCAAAAGTTTTGTAAAATTCCATATGCTCCGCATCAATATTTGTAATAACTGCAATATCTGCGGTAAAATGTTTAAGGTTCCCGAATGCTTCACAAGTTTCGGCAACAACCCAATCCCCATTACCGCAAAGATTGCTTGATGAATAGTTTGTAATAATACCGCCGTCAACAACCGTAGGGTTTAATCCCGCAATATCAAGCAAAGTTCCGACAAATGAAGTGGTAGTAGTTTTCCCGTGTGTCCCGCTTATACCGATAGATTTTTTCATACCCATAATGTATTGAAGCATTTCCGCGCGTTCTATTATAAGAAGGTTTTGCTTTTTCGCTTCCACCATTTCAATATTATCTTCCGGTATGGCAGATGAAAATACAACAGCGTCAGCTCCGTTTATATTTTGCGCATTATGTCCTATGAATATTTTCGCACCAAGAGATGAAAGATGTTGAAGATTTTCACCATCCGCCTCATTCGAACCTTGAACCGCAAAGCCCATTTTAAGCAATACTTCGGCAATAGAGCTCATTCCTATACCATCTGCACCTATAAAATGAAAAACAAATGATTTAGGTAAACTTTTTAAATCTAACTTTGGCAATTTTACTTCCTTTTTATATTTTTTTTAAGCAAGCCGTCAATTTCATCAACAATATTTTTGCTTGCATTATTTTTTAATTTAAAAATTTTAGCTTTTTTTGCCATATTTTCAAGTAAATTTTCATTTATTAAGAATTTATTCAGTGTATTGTAAAGACTTTCTGCGGTAAAATCATCCTGTAAAATAATAACTCCACCGCCAACATTCGTAATTTGTTCGGCATTTATGACCTGTTGTCTGTCTTTATGTTTTATCGGGATAAAAATTGCCGGTCTTCCGATACTTCCTATTTCAAGGACGGTTGACGCACCTGCGCGCCCTATAAACAAATGACATTTTTGAAGTATTTCTGCCGGATTATCAAAAAAGCTCCTTATTTCGCATTTTATGTTAAATGATTTGTAAAAAGATTTTACTTTATCAATATCATATTGCACAACCTGTTGATAAATAAAAAGACGTTTCCTTATTTTTTCATCAAGCATCGCAATAGCTTTTGATACTATATCGGAAAAAATTTCCGCCCCCTGAGAACCGCCCATAACCGCAATTACAAAAGGCACCTTGTCATTTATTTCCGGATACGGTAAATCAACAATCTTTTTTACCTCATCACGAAGTGGAAGTCCTACAAATTTCACATTCGCATTTGCCGGAACTTTCTTTGTATCCTTAAATGATACAGCCACCACATCGGCAAATTTTGAAAGGAAGATATTTGCATTTCCCAAAATGGAGTCTGCATTATGGATAAGAGTTTTTTTACCCAATATTTTTCCCCATAATACAACCGGAACGGAAATATATCCGCCCATACCTATTACAACCTTAGGTCTTATCATCATCATATGGAAAAAAGTTTGTGCAAATCCTATGGCAAGTTTTGAAAGACTTTTTATCCTATACCATAAATTTTCACCGCTTAACCCGCCACCGATAATAGAATGAATTTTTTTAAATTGTGATGCAAAGCGTTTGCCCCGCTTATCAGTAATAAGGTATACATCATAACCCCTTGCTTCCAATTCCTTTTTTATTTCTGATGCAGGAAACAAATGTCCGCCGGTTCCGCCGGCACCAATAACAACTTTTATTTTTTTATTTTTCATTTTCATCACCTCTACCGTTATATTCTTGTAATATTGCAAGTAATAATCCTATACCGAGACAGGACGAAATAAACGACGAACCCCCGTATGAAATAAACGGCAACGTCATTCCCTTTGTCGGTATAAGAGCTAAATTAGAACAAATATTCACGCATATTTGAAATATAAAATATGTAGTAATTCCGGTCCCCGCAAAAATCACAAACGGATTTTTCTTTTCCTTCAAAATATTAAATATTCTGATAAGCATAGATATAAAAACACCTAAGATAAATATGGAAAAAAGTGCACCTATTTCTTCTACCATAGCAGAAAAGATAAAGTCCGTATGCACATCGGGAATCAGCTTTTTTAAATTATTCGTATGACTTCCAAAAAGTCCGGCACCGTTTATCGTTTCCAATGCCTTTTCAATTTGATAGTGATCCTTTGCATCACTGCTGTCCAAGAATTGATTTACTCTGTTGTAAAAATGGGGCAAAGTGAAATACGCCATAAACAGAACGGAAATACCGATACCTATTAAACTGATAATCCATTTCCACGCAATACCGGCAACAAAAACTTCGGCAAAAAATATCATACAAAAAGTGCTTAGCATACCTATATCCGGTTGAAAGAATAATACAAGAGAAACAAGTCCCATAAGTGATATTAAAAGTATTATATAATTTTTAACTCGCTTTTTATCATCCAAAGTTTGAAATTCCTTAATCCTTACTAAAATAAGGGCTACTACTATGGCAAATATAGGTTTTAAAATTTCTGACGGTTGTATGGAAATTCCGAATTTCAACCATCGCCTTCCACCCTTTATCGGGTCAAAAAAGAATGTTGCAAGCAATCCCAGAAATAAGATAAAAAATCCTACACATGATAATTTTTTAATACTGTTTATTGATAAAAACGAAGATATTAACATCACACTGATACCGACACCGACATAACTAAGATATTTATTTATGTAATAAAAACTGTTAAGTCTTCCTCGCATTGCGGAATACGGACTTGCCGCAAAAATCATAATAACCCCGAAAATTATCAAACATAGAGTTATAAAGAAAGTCAGCTTATCTAAACTGAACCACCATTTTGCAAGTCTGCTTTTATCAGTGCGTTGAATAAACATATTTATCCCAGCTTATTTTTATATTTTGCAATAATATCCTTTGTAATATTTTTAAAATGTTCACCTCTGGCTTCAAACGATTTATACTGATCAAACGAAGCACATGCAGGTGAAAGTATTATAATAGGATGTTTCACTTTATTCTTTCTTAAATCCTTTATCGCATATTTAAATGCCTTTATCATAGCCTTGTTAAGGACATGACATTTATACGAAGGAACAAGTTTTTTTGTTTGTTGATAAAATTCCTTTTCGCATTCGCCTATTGTAAAAATGCGTTTAATATTTCCCTTTGAAAGTTGAGGAAGAAGTATGTCAATTCCACCTTCCTTTTTGCGTCCGCCAATAATCCAATATACATCATCCAAAGACGAAATTGCGTATTGTGTAGCCTCTGCATTAGTAGCCTTTGAATCATTTATAAATTCAACACCGGCAAAATCTGCAACCTTTTCAACCCTGTGTTCAAGAGGAACAAAATTCTTTATCGCATTTATGATTTTTGATGTCGCAATGCCGACACGTTTCGCAACGGCAAAACTTACAACAATATTTTGCCAATTATGTTTGCCCTTTAAATTTAAAAGGCTTTTAAGATCGAGTATTTCTTTCTTCTCACCTTTGGTATTATCAATCATAATCCCGTTTGAATTAACGTAATATCCGTCAACTTTTCTTTCAAACGACACAGGTATATTATGAATCGAAGAAGAAGATTCCTTACTGATTTCAGCAAAGATTTTCTTTGTATATTCATCATCAACCGCAATCACATTTGAAACATTTTTCTTTGACGCCCTGTCAAAAATTTTCTTTTTCACACTGACATAACCGTCCATACCGTTATGCCGTGAAAGATGATCCGGCGTAATATTAAGAAGTGCCGATATATCAAAATCAATAGATGGCGAAAGCTCTATTTGATAGCTTGACATTTCAAACACATACCAACCGTTTGAATCAAGCATAGGTAAATCAAAAACCGGTATTCCGAAATTTCCGCCAATCGCACATTTGATACCGTTTTCCTTTAATATATGATGCACCAAAGCGGTAGTAGTCGACTTTCCGTTTGTTCCTGTTATCCCTATGTAATGAGCATCCTTGTATGTGGAACAAAACAACTCTATGTCATCAAGTATTTTAACCCCTGCATCTTTTGCCCTTTGAGCAATAGGATGCGGAGCAGGGTATGTATGTGAAATTCCCGGACTTATTACCAAAAATTCAACATTTGAAAAATCTACGGTCATAAGGTCCTGAATCGTAGCACCGAAGCCCGCAGCTTTTTTCCTTAATTCTTCTTTTATATCCCAAGCAATAACGTGAATACCGCGTTGCTTTAATTCCCTTACAACAGCCATACCGCTTTTACCAAGTCCGAATACGGCAACTGTTTTATTAAGTAAATTATTTATCATTTCTGCCTCTATCTGATTTTAAGTGATGATAAAGCGATAAGTGCAAGAATTATAGATATAATCCAAAATCTCAAAACAACGGTTTGCTCACTCCATCCTTTAAGTTCAAAATGATGGTGAATGGGTGCCATTTTGAAAATGCCTTTACCCCTGAATTTCAAAGACAATAATTGTAACATTACGGAAATTGCTTCTACTACAAAAATTGCCCCGCAAATAAGAAGTAAAAATTCATTTTTTGTAATTACACTGATAACACCGAGAGATGACCCTATTGCAAGAGACCCCACATCGCCCATAAATATTTTTGCCGGATACGCATTAAACCATAAAAATCCCAAAATCGAACCGATTAAACTTCCGATGAATACTGTGATTTCACCGGCTCCCGGCACATAAGGAAGGAATAGGTATAATGAAAAATCCGCTCTTCCTATTAAATATGATACTATTAAAAATACGACAAGAGAGCTTAGCATAATCATACTTGCAAGCCCGTCTATACCATCTGTTAAATTGACTGCATTTGATGTTCCGACAATAACAAGTGCAACAAAAACAAAATATAAAATACCTATATCCCAAAGGACATTTTTGAAAAATGGAACTGTTAATGCGGTTTTAAATTCGTATGGCATAAGCGAATATATACCATAGCATGCAATACCGCTTAATATAAATTGTAATACAAGACGAAGTTTAGCCGAAAGTCCGCGATATGCATTTCCATGCACAACCTTGAAATAATCATCTATGAATCCGATAAATCCGAACGCAAGCATTGTGAAAAGGACAATCCATACATATCCGTTTTTAAGATTGCACCACAAAAGTGTGGATATCAATATGGATATAATCATAAGTATTCCGCCCATAGTAGGAGTCCCCTGTTTTTTCAAATGAGTTTGAGGACCTTCCTTTCTTATCGGTTGGGCAAATTTCGTTTTAATAAAATTGATAAATCTTCCCCCGAATATAAGGTAGATGAAAAGAGATGTTAAAAGTGCGGCACCTGTTCTGAAACTGATATATCTGAATATATTGAAAATGCCGTCCCAGTGACTTACTAAACTATAAAACATTTTAAGATTCCTTTTAATTTTTAAACTGTTTTATTATAACACATAATATAGTATTTTTCAAAAGTTTTTTAAATGATTTTTAACACTATGATTTTATTTGCTATTTTGAATCTAGGTTAAGTTTAGGGATTATTTCTTCAATAATTTTTGCACTTACCGGGACAGTCGTGCACGCCGAAGTAATACAACCGTTATTATTTGCCTCATCAAGCATAATAAGCATAGTGTATTTAGGATCTTCTATCGGGAAAATCGATACAAAAAATGTGCGAAGTTTTGTTTCGCTGTAATTTCCGTTTATAAGTTTTTTTGCGGTTCCGGTTTTACCTCCCGCCTTTATGCTTTTTAAATTCGCCTTTGCTCCGGTTCCGTCCGTAATCACAAGTCGCATAAGGTCCTTTAATTCCTGCGATGTCTTACTGTTGACTACTTGATAGGATTTTAACATTTCATTTCTATCCCTTTTTATAATAGTAGGATTAACATACATACCGTCATTTATAATCGCATTTACAGCACTTATCGTATGAAGAAGACTTATAGATATACCGTAACCGTATGCCGAAGTCGCATTGACATTGTCATTCCATTTTTTCGGATAAAGAGGAAAACCCTTTTCCGGAAGTTCAAATTTCATTTTGGAAAAGAAACCGAGCTTTTTAAAGAAGTCAGTTTGCTTTTTCTCACCTAACTCCATCGCAATCATGGCAGATGCGATATTGGAGGAGTAAACAAACGCTTCCTTCATATTGATTTTCCATTTTTTCGGATGGGAATCATTTACCCTGAAATTACCAATCATAAACGGTTTTGAAATATCAAAAATCTTATCTCTCGGATAATTATTTTCAATCGCAAGGGCTGTATTGAAAATCTTCATAACCGAACCTATCTCATAAACATCAAGACTTATATGATTATTGTAAAGCGAGTTGGATATAGTTTTTTGAATATCGCTGTTGTAAAAATCAGGAAGAGATACCATACCCAAAACTTCCCCTGTTTTTACATCCATCACGATACCGGCCGCCGATTTCGCCTTAAATGTTTCCATCGCATTTATTAAATTTTGCCTTATTGCATCCTGAATATAAATATCAACGGAAAGCATTATAGGTTCCTTTGATTTGGTAAGCCCGTTATCATCAATGTATTTTTCGATTCCGCTGGTTCCTTTGTTATCAATATCAATATTTCCTATTATATGAGAAAACAAAGTATTTTGAGGATAAAATCTGTAATCTGTTTCCTGAACACCAAGGGCAGGTTCTCCTATCATAAGGATTCGTTCCCTTTCCGATGGGGAAATTTTTCTATCAAGGTAATAAAATTTTTTATCTGATTTAAGTTTTTTTATAATATCATCATATTTTAAATCCGGAAAAATTTTTACCAATTCTTCCGCCGTCCGTTCCGGATAAATGATTTTTGTCGGCTCTACATATAAATCAAGTGTCGGAAGATTTATGGCAAGAAGCTCACCGTTCCTGTCCTTTATGTCCGGACGTGAAAAATTCCGTTGCATATTTGAAATGCTGTTTATCTTCTTATTTGAAAAATGGATACTTAAACTTAATGTCCTGAAAGTAATAATTGCAAATAATATATAAATAGCAATTACAATAAAATTAAGTCTGTTAATAATAATATTTTTTTTATGTTTTATTTTTATCCAATCAAGAGGTATGTCCATACCTATTTGGAAATCAGTTTTTGATATACCGATATTATTAAAATATTTTTTTAACTTTTTTTTCATATTTTTTACTCAAATACAGGGTTAACAGGTATATCAACAATCCGTATAAAATCATTTGTATTTATATTATGATAGTTTTTAAGATATCTGTTTGATAAAACTTTTATCCTTGGGATGGATGTTAAATGGGAAATATCGGTTTCAAGCACGCGAAGTTCGACGTCAATATCCTTTATTTGTTTTTCCAATTTTGAAATTTCACCTTCAAAATTATTTATATAATATTGTAATTTAGAAGAATATATCCCCAATCCCAAAATAATAATGATAGAAATGCATATTATAATAACTTTGTTCATGGTCAACCCCAACTTAAACTTAAATTTTCTGAACAGCCCGAAGTTTCGCAGATCTCGCCCTCGGATTATCAGAAGTTTCCTTCACAGTCGGTATTATAACATTTTTTAACAGATTCTTAAAGTGTATTTTATCATTATTTGCTTTTTCATTTATATCTGGCAAATACCTTGAATTTGATTTTGTGGATAAAGTATTATCTTTGATAAAGTTTTTAACAATTCTATCCTCAAGCGAATGAAAATCCACTACCACCAAACGACCTCCGGTTTTAAGAATGTCATAACTATCATTTAATATTTTTGAAAGTTCCCCAAGTTCGTCATTCACAAAAATCCTAAGTGCCTGAAATATCCGAGGAATAATTTTGCTTGCCTGCCAATCACCGAACATCGCATTTATCATTTCCGTTAAATCAAAGGAGGTTTTAAAGGGCTTCTCGCCTCGCCTTAACACAATGCGTTTCGCAATCGCACGTGACCGAGGCTCTTCCCCGTATTTATAAAAAATATCGGAAAGCTCCTCCTCGGAAAAATTATTTAACACTTCTTCCGCACTAAATTCATTTTGCCCCATTGTCATATAAAGCGGAGCATTCATACGAAATGTAAAACCTCTCTCAGCATTATCAATTTGCATAGACGATATCCCTATATCAAGCATCAACCCGTCAACCTGGGAAATATTATTTTCCCGCATGGTTTTAAGTATGTTTGAAAAAGTATTTTGAAAAAAGATAAACCTGTCGCCGTATTTTTCTTTCATCTCTTTTACCCGAGGCAAAACATTTTCATCCCTGTCAAATGCAATGACCATGCAATCACATTTATCAAGTAAAGCCTTTGTATATCCGCCGTTCCCGAATGTCCCGTCAATATATACTCCGCCGGATGTGGGGGATATATATTCCACTACCTCATTTAACAACACAGGTATATGTGGATTATCTTTGCACATAACTAATCCTTTTTAAATGAAAGAGAAGGGCGAGTTTTCTGAGCCTTACTTCTTATTTTTTCCTGTGCCTGATAAAAATCATCTTCATTCCATATTTGAAAAGTTTTTCCGCGTCCTACGAACAAAGCCTTATCCTTAATTCCTGCAAATTCCAATAAATCCGAAGGAATTAAAATCCTTCCCGTCGTGTCAAACGAAAGTTGCCTTGCATCAGAAAATATAAGAGAGTTAAGATTTTGATTTTCTTCACTGAACAAATCCAAACTGTCGGTTGCCTCCGCCATTTGTTCCATACGGGACATGGTAAAGCCCTCTATACATTTATCAGTAAAGGAATGGAAAAGAATAACTCCTTGAAAGTCATCACCTTTAAGAGCATTACGAAATTCCGAAGGCACGCTTACACGCCCCTTCATATCAACTTTATTTTCAACTGTTCCTAAAAATAATGTCATAATTTTTCCTTAAATATGAGTCCAGCATAATATGGTTTTTTATGGTTGTCAATGACAAAAACATATTCTTATATGGTAAAAACTGCCTAAATATGAAAAAAATAACTAAAAAATCATTTTTTTTAAATAAAAATGGCTTAAAAAGATTTTTTTTCTTGACAATAGAATCGGAATGATTCATAAATAAGGTATGGCGTAAAAATAAAAAGTGAAAAGGAGAGCAAATATGGAAAGTAAAAATAAAACGGTTTTGATGACTGTTATCGATACGATTTTGGAGGAGATTGTATGGGTAAATAAAAACGGCGAAACTATATCTTTAAAGGATGCATTGGCAAAAAATATTCACGAAGGAAATGTTGGAAATATCGAAGCACTGAACAGAAATGATCTTATCGGTGCATATACATCTTTCCAAATCAAAAGACAATCCTTTGCCGAAAATACAAAAAATATGACTGATAAAGAAATCGCAGATAAAATCAAACTTTATATTTTCGAAGACACTCGCGAGCAAATGATTTTGCTTGAAAAAGAGCTTGATGTTAAAACAAAAGAAAGAAAATCTGCCTAAATTTTGGTCGCAATCCAAGGAAAAAGTCCCCTTTTGTATGAAAGGGGATTTTCTTCATATTGCTTTTTCCCCTTTCTTATATGACAATATATTTGTTAACAACAAGGGAGGTAAAAAATGCAAACAAAACTAAAAACACTTGCGCTTGTATTATTGGCAACTGCTGCTTGCACTAATACAAAAACTACACAAACAACAACTACTACCACAACTACAACAACAAGTTCTTTGAACGAAAACACAAAAACAACAACAAAATCAGTAGTGCGTCCTATGAAAATATACGAAGAACAAATCACAGCTGTTCAATGTGACCCATCGGTAAAGGGTGATTTCACATATTGCGATTTAAAGGGCGAAGAAATCACAGGTATCGTTAAATTTAAAAACGGAAGCTATGTATATTATGAAAAGGGTGCAGAGGTAGATGGCGTTGCCGTATATCCAAACAAAAAAGTTCGCACATATCACAACAGAAGCAAAGATGATAAAACCTATACAATAGTAAATTACTACTCCGACGGTTCTATCTCTTCTATTGATATAGCAGATAAGGAAAAAGGTCGCGAAAGTGCACAATACACAAAGGGCTCTGTTTACAATGCACCGCAACAACAGGAAAAAATAGATAAGTTTACTTATGTTGTTGAAACAGATAATAACTAATTTTTTCTAAGAGTAAATAAAAATCCCCAAATGCGGGGATTTTTTAAATTTTAATTTTCGCCTCAAACAAATCCGGCAAATCATTTTCATAAAGTATCACATCGCCCTTTTTCGCATTCTTTTCAGTCCAAGACAATGCCTCTTTAAAACTATCCGCCAAAATAAGTTGTTGATTTTTGTTCATGGATTTTTTAAATGTCCCCACAAAATCCTTTATCCTTTCCGGCACAACTGCAATCACAACATCACAAGTCGAAAGTGCAACATTCGCCACCCTTAAATGATGCTCCTTATGCTTTTTGCCAAGATCCACCATCCCCGGAGTAATAAGTATCGCACGCCCGCCGTTTGCCTGACTGAGTGTTTTAAGAGTATCAAGAGCGGAAACAAAACCATCCACATTTGAATTGAATCCGTCATCAATAATTATAATTCCGTTCGATTGCTTTTTAACTTCCAACCTGTGTTCAACTTGCTTTAATGTTTTAAGGCTTGCAATGATAGTATCCATAGGAATACCAAGCTTTACCGCCAAAATTATAGCCATAGAAATATTGTTTGCCTGATGAAGCCCGAATATCGGAGCATTGATTTTATGCTCAATCCCGTCAAAGGAAAGGGTAAAACTTATCCCGTCGACACTTTGTTTTATATTTGAAATTTTATAGGTATTTTTATTTTCCACCGTGTCCGACAGGAAAATTAAATCCTTCATATTCGGAATAAATTTTTTATCAACTTGCAAAGTATTTATAACTGACGCGCCATTATTTGCATTTACGGATTTTATCAAATCCATTTTTTCCCTCGCCAAACTTTCCTGATTTTTAAAGTTCGCAAAATGTGCAAATCCCACCGCAGTCAGTATTCCGAATTTCGGTTTTATAAGGTCGCAAATTTTCTTGATTTTTCCCTTTGCCGAAGTCCCGACTTCCACAATAAAATATTTGTAATTTTTTTTCAAATCAGACCTTATTACCTGAGTAATTCCCATCAACGTATTTATACTTCTTGCAGTGGTAAGTGTCGGCGCAACCGAAGATACAATATGAGTAAGTATATTCTTTGTCGATGTTTTTCCGAACGAACCGGTAATTCCTATTACTACCGGGTTGACTTCCTCCAATCGTAATTTTGCCTCACGCATATATTTGTGCCTTACAAGTATTTCAAACGGTTTTAAAAGTATATTTGAAATAATAAGCATAAACGGTATTACCTGTATCAAAATAAGTAAATATCCAACCTCTAAACATAAACAATAACTACTTAATTTGTGTAGGGAGTAAAATAAAATTCCCGCAAAAACAAAATCAATTAAAATTGATAAATAAAGTATTCGTTTTGCCCTTAAAGTCAACACCAATTTCTTTTTTGATTTTGCGGACATAGGATTAAATTGAATCATCGCAAATAATGTAAATATTACAGATAATACTACCATATCAATGTTATAGTTTTTATATCCGACAGAAAGCACGGTATATAAAAAAACAACAACCGTTAAATATTTATCAATCAAGTTTAATTTATGAAAAATAAATTTGAAAAAGTTTTTATTTTCATATCCTTCCTGTTGAAAAAAATGAAGCGATAATAACCTCCTCCTATATACAAAAAACATAAATGCAATAAGTGCGATGATAAACATTTTATTCTCCTATATTTTTTAAAATAATAGATGATACTTGAAACTTTCCGTCCGTTAAAATTGAATTATGATTAAATACCGGAAGTATGAAAAGTTTTGAATTGTTAATCACATTATGAAAAGTTTTTCCAAACTCCGGCGGTGTGGTTTTATCATTTTCCCCGTATATCAAAATTGTCGGAACGGTTATTTTTTTTGCAAGCGGAAGCAAAGAAGTCTTTATCGTTTTTTTGATTATATCCCTCATAATAGCCTTTGTATTTTTATAATCATCACTTGCAACTTTGTTAAAAACTTTTTTATAAATAATATTATCTCTGTAATCTTTTCCAAATAAAGAAAAAGTTTTATATAAAATAGAATTCATTTTTTGCAAACTCCACACTGGAATTTTTTTATAAAGACGAACTTTCTTTTTAAGTCCGGCCCCCGCAATTAAAATAATCCTGTCAATCAAGGTCGAGTAGTTTACTGCCAAATCAATGGAAACTCGTCCGCCAAAGGAATGCCCTATAACAATGATTTTATCATCTCTGTTTTTAATCCCCTTTATAAAATCTGCGATAATAGAGGAATATTCCGAAATGCCAAGCACCGTATCGGGCACGGGACTTTCCCCAAATCCCGGAAGGTCAATCAGATAGCAATCGTAATCCGAAAGCATCTTTGCCAACGGTTGCATATTTTTAATCGAATGCCCCCAACCATGCAAAAAAACAAATTTTGTATGGGAATTTTTTTTACCTTTTATATATTCAAAGTTCAAATTTTCATAAACCATAATAACCTCGTAATTAAAAGAATTATATACCATAACACTGAAAAATACAAAGAAAATCTAAATTGCTTGATTTTTCTGAAAAATATTTATATTATAACGATTGAGGTTTGATGGACGGTATTATCTTTATACCGGGTCAGGTTCGGAAGAAAGCAGCCCGTAAATTTAAAATCGGGTCGTCAAAACCTCATTTTTTATTTCAAATCAATATCAATAATTGACATATTAAAATCGAATGAAACTTCATCATCATCAACATCACGATAAAGTGTCCCGATAAATTCGGAATTTATATAAACTTCCGCCATATCCTCATCGGATTTTGAAGGAACAAGTTTAATATTTCCGTTTCCGAATTTGTTTTGCAAATATTTTTCAACTTTTAAAATTTCTTCGTTTTTCATAACAATCTCCCTTTAATTAAGAATAATTATAAATGATTCTTTATAATATTACCACAATAAAAGAATTATTTTTTTATATTGTCATTTTAAATCATAATTATTATACTTATTTAAAAATAAACAAAGGATTTTATATGAAAATTTTATTTTTGGGAGATATTGTCGGTAAAAGCGGAAGAAACAAACTTTTCTCATCTATTGATAACCTTGTATCAAAGTTGAAAATAGATTTTACAATAGTCAACGCGGAAAATGCCGCACACGGTTTCGGTATCAATCCTAATGTGGCACAGAAGTTTTTTATGTATAATATTGATGTGTTGACAACCGGCGATCATATATGGGATCAACTTACCATAAAACCGTATTTACAGGAAGAAAGCCGTATCCTTCGCCCGCTTAATTACAAAAAACATAATGACGGAAACGGATATCATATTTATACAACCCGAAGCAATAAAAAGATTTTGGTAATAAATCTTCTTGGCACATTGTTTATGAGGGATGAAATAGAAAATCCTTTCATCGCAGTGGATAATTTATTGAAAAATTATAAGCTGGGTCAAAATACAGATGCAATATTCGTTGATTTCCATGCCGAGGCAACATCCGAAAAAATGTCTATGGCTCATTTTTTGGATGGAAGAGTCAGTGCAATTATAGGCACCCACACACATATTCCTACTGCGGATTGTCATATACTTCCGCATGGGACAGCGTATCAGTCCGATGCCGGAATGTGTGGTGATTTTAACTCATCAATCGGTATGAAAACCGATACATCGATTTTAAGATTTTTAGGCGAGGGCGAACATACCCATCTTACCCCTGCCCAAGGGGAGGCAACCCTTTGCGGTGTGATAATTGAAATTGATGATAAAACCGGATTTGCCACACAAATAGAACCATTACGAATTGGCGGAATTTTACCGCAAACACATAAACTATAATGAAAAATTCTTATGAAATAAAACGCTTGGTCCTTACAAACTTTCGCTCTTATGATAAATTAAAAATTGATTGCGAAGGGATTAAAAATATTATAATCACGGGACAAAACGGCGCCGGTAAAACTAATATATTGGAGGCATTATCAATGCTTTCCACATCCGGCCCGTTTCGAAAGGCAAAATTTTTGCAACTGGGCAAAATCGACAGCGATAATAAAATTTTTACAATATCGGCAAATATTTTAACCGGCGAAGATTCTCACACCCTCGGTATCTCATATAATTATAAAAACAAGGACGATTTAACCGTCGATGATTTCGATGATACTTTGGAAAAACGAACAATAGTTGCAAACGGTGAAAATATCCAAGCCCAAAATTTACAGGACTTTATAAAAATAATTTGGATAACACCTTTTATGGACAGACTTTTTTCAGAGGCCACCGGCGAACGCAGAAAATTTTTGGATAACCTTATATCAAACTTTTATCCGTTTTACGGAACATCTCTTAATCAATATAATAACCTTTTAAAACAACGTTCCAAAATTTTAAAGGGTTCTAATAAGGATTTAAATTGGCTTTCCAGTATAGAGGAGGAGATAGTCTCCCTTGGGGTAAGTATTGCTGATCTTCGATTGGAATTTGAGGAAAAATTAAATAAAATTTTAAGTGAAAGGAAAACAAATTTTCCACATATCCAAATCACAATTACCGGATTGATAGAGGATAAACTCCGCACACATAAGGCAGTAGAAGTAGAGGATTTTTTCAAACAAACTCTGATTGCAAACAGAGAAATGTTTAAATATAACTTTTCCCCACCTGTGGAAGGTGTTCATCGTTCCGATTTTTCAGCATATAATTTAGATAAGTCTATATCTGCCGACCAAACTTCAACCGGCGAACAAAAATGCACAGTCATTTCAATAATCCTCGCCTACGCAAACCTTCTTTACCTTTACTTTGATAAATATCCGCTTGTCTTGATTGATGAAGCAACCGCACATCTTGATGATTTAAAGTTGCAAAGATTATTTGATGAACTTGAAAACATACCGACACAAATATGGTTTACAGGTATAATAAGGGACGATTTTAAATTCTTTACGGGTAAAAATTCATTGTTTATAAATATAGAAAACAGTCAAATAAAATAACTCTTTCCTAAGATAAAAAAATATGATATACTTTTAACATTAAAAGGATAAAGAATGGTATTTTTAAAAAACATTTTCGAAGACAGATATCAAGGCGAACATCATAAGGGCGCCCGCTGGCTTATGACTGCATATGTCATTTTTGTCCTTGTTATGTGGGCAATTCTCATAATGACTTTTCCTATATCAAATTGGATAAACAGCGGTTTTGATAATTCCGTATTCCATTCTCCGGAAATGAAAACGTATTTCAGAAAGATTGTTAATACAAAGGGATTTTATGTTATATTTGCTTACTATTATTGGATATTGGATTTTGTGGCAAGACGAACAACAACTATTATCCCTGCAATCCCGCTTATGGCAATACCGATATTGCTTGTTATTTTGGAAAATAAAAATCCGCATGATATTACATCAACGCCAAATAATTATTCAAAACATGCTGATGAACCGATACTTAAAAAAATGAAGGTATGGGACGGTTTTATTGTCGTTCTTGGTAAATATAAAAAACGATTTTTAAAATTGGGTGAAACATTATCCGTTCTTGTCTGTGCACCGCCGGGAACCGGTAAAACCGTCGGTATAGTTGTTCCGACAATTTTTGAATGTGATACGGTAAGTATGATTGTGAATGATCCTAAACCTGAACTTTGTTATATAACAAGTGGTTACCGTGCAAAAATAGGTCCCGTATTTATTATGAATTGGGGAAAGGAAGATGATCCGGAAAATGGTATTTATTACCCAAGCTGGAATCCTTTATCTCCGGGAATTATCCCGCCCCAAGGACCGGACAGAGATATGTATGTCGACAGTATGGTAAACGTTTTTGTGCAGGACCCTGCGGGCTCGTCTGCCGATCCGCACTGGTCAAAAACCGGTAGAAATGCACTGACGGGACTTATACAATACATAGTTTCAAAATGTGAACGCGCAACCGCAAGTGATTATTTTTATAACAAACTTTCTAATCACACATTTAATGCAAATGACGCCTATATGTTGGAAGGTTATTATATGGATATGAATGATAACTATGCAATGGGTGCATTAACACTTCTTCGTGATGGCAAACTTACAAAGGATAACTATGTCCCTGTCGGCACATGGAGCAGTATTCCAAAAAATTGGATTGGGAAAGAAGCAAGTATCCCTATGCTTCTTGATTGGCTAAATGAATCACAGGTCGAAATTTCCGAGGCAATAAGAAAACGAAAGGAAGAGGGCGACCAAATGGCATCTCTTGCCGACCCTATGAAGGAAATGCTTGAAAATGCAGTGACCGAGGCTCGCCGTTACGGATATGCTCACCGTGCATCCCTTGAACTTACTCAACTTGCAAATACACCGGATAAGGAAAGAGGTTCCATTCTTTCCACCGCGCTAAGTGGTATTTCGATTTTTAAAAACCAAGCTGTGCGTCAAAGAACTTCGCATAGTGATTTTTCATTTAAGGATTTGCGCGGAATGGTCGATCCGAACGATGGCAAAATCAAACCTGTTACGGTTTATCTTTCCGTGAATCAAACTGATGCTCGTGCCTTAAATGTTATAACGGGCGTGTTCGTTGAACTTATGTCCATCTACTTTATTTCAAATCCTCCGGATAAAGTTATAAATAACAAAACGGGTGAAAAGATAGGTCCATATCCGATATTGTTCGTGCTTGATGAGTTCCCTCAAATGCCGAAACTTAATGCGGTTATTGACGGCCCTGCAGTTGGTCGTGGGCAAAAGGTTTCATACCTTCTTATTGCACAAGATTTAGGACAAATAGAGGCCGGTTACGGTCGTGAACATGTCGAAACATTGATGTCAACAACCGCGGCAAAAATTCTCCTTACCCAAAACAATGAAAACACGGCAAAAAGATTTTCTGAAATTATGGGTAAAGAAGATTTTGCAAAGGTTTCTTATAAGGGAGCAACCGGATTAAATGCGTTTAAAAGAGATGAAGATTGGAAAATAGATTCAAAACCAATATATTCCATGTCAAAAATTATGATGCTTCCACCGGAAAAGCAAATAGTTATTATGCAAGGTTTCCCACGCTATCCGATTGAGGCAACCAGCCCAAGATATTACAAGGATGATAAACTCCTTGCGAAATCAAAAATCCCGTCGGCACCGGCAATTCCGGAATGGATTCGCAAAAAACATTCGTAATTATTATTTTACAAATATAAAATTTATGTTATAATAAATTTAGCTGTGTCAAAAGCTTGAAGGAGAAAACATTATGAAATTAAATAAATTAGTATTTTCAATAGTTTGCCTGGGGGGGGGTATTTGTCTAAATAATCCTGCATATTCCCTTTATTCCTGTAAATCTTGTCCTTCCGGTAAAATTTGTGTATCGGGACAAGTCAAAGAAAAATCAGCTTGCACAAGAAGTCAAGTCAGAAAAATTTCTCCCGGAAGTGGTGAATATACTCTTGAACCCGGTGTATATGATATTGAATATGCAAGTGGAGGCGGCGGCGGTGGTGGCTCCTATGGTGGCTATGATTGGGGCTGTTATTGGCATAGCGGTGGAAAGGGTGGTAATGGTGATAAGGCAACATCACAGATATTCCATATAGCAAATGCATCAGTTTTAAAATATACTGTTGGCAGTGGTGGGACAAAGGGTCCGGACAGATCCGATGGCGGAAATGGCGGTGATACAACTTGGACTTTGCAAGGTTCATCTTTTACTGCACACGGTGGTAAAGGTGGTGGCGGAGCAAGCAAACATGACGGTGGTGTTGACAGAGAAAACTCCGGTAGCGGTGCCGGTGGTGCCGGTGGCGAAGGTGGACCAAGAAAAAAATGTTACTCCGTAAATGGCAGTCCCGGAGGTGACGGTTGGATTATAGTTTATAAATATTCATGTTAATACGGATATAAACAATAAAAAAAATCGGCAACTGTTAAAAGTTGCTTTTTTTTATAAATAAAGATTTTCTAAAACAACCTCTTCTCCGCTTCTATCTTTGCATTATATTCATTGATAGCATTTAAGATTTGAGTTTTAAGACTTAATATAAAATTCTCCGCCTCACGCTTTGCGGCACTTTTTTTATCAGTCAAGAAAGTTTCATAATCCTGACAACTCTTCGCCATAGTATTAGGTTCCATATTCTTCCAATTATCAGCTATGCTCTTTTTAAGTTTCGGACAATCCTCCAGATCCTTATTTTTCTCCGGATCTAAACAATAATCCTTGTTAATTTCAAACGATTTTGATGGTGTAAGCAAAGTAAATTTGTATGACACATTTGGCAAAGATTGAGCCTTTGCATTAACAGGGGTTACCGTAATCCCGGCAATGTTTAACACATCATTATGCACCATATTCGCAGTAATTTTCTTCGTCGCAATATCATTTGCATTTTGTTTAAGGAAGTTATAGTATTCAATCGAATTCTTTTTTACCTTATCGGTATTTCCATCAACATCCAAATCCTCTTGATTATAATAATAACCGCTGTATAAATTCTTTATATTATTATTGTAAAGACATTTGAATACAGGAGAACTCATCCCATTATAAATATCGGTTAACATATCGCTGTAATCATCATAAAACACTTCATTTTGCATAAGTATTTCAGTTGTCTTTTTATCCATACAGTCATAGAAAATTTTCTCACAAGCCTCCGGAGTTTTCTCCTCCGTCGTAGTCACGCTTGTTTGAGTAGTCGATACGGTCGAACGCATAGCTCTTTTTGTGGAGGCAACCCTTGAGCTGGGAGCAGCCATAGTTTGATTTGATAAAATCAATAACAAAGATAAAGTTAAAATACTTGTTTTCATAATATTCCCCTTTTTTATTTATTTGTAGTATAGCATAAAAATAGAGTAAATACAAATAAAAACTGGTAGTTGTTAAGCCAGATGTTATATAGACTATCTCTTATACTTTCCACATTCTTCCCAGAGATGCAAGCAGACATAAAAAAGAAATAAAACATTATGAAATGAGGAGAAAACATGAATGAAAACCAACTTCAACAATATCCCGGGAGGAGGTAGCA
>CAZHAL010000005.1:0-23706 GCA_964530355.1 uncultured Bacteroidales bacterium
CGGAGGCCAATTCGTAATCAATTTCATCAATGATGCTGTTGATTTCCTCTCGTTTCAAGATAAGATACATATCCTTTGACGTGATTTCGTTTTTATTATAGCGTTGCAATTTTTTACGATAATCCACATAGGATTGCATTTTTTTAAGTCGCTGTGCTTCTTTATAATTTTTAGATTTGACTTCCTGTTCAAACTTTTCCATAACCTTAGTATCGGCAGGGGTAAGTTTTGTGCCCTTTTCCACATAATCAATAAAGGTTTGTTTTTGGGTATCGCTTAAATCCTTATTTTCCGCAATATATTTCTTAAGTTCGTGCTTTTCCAAATCTTTTTTAATTTGAGAGAACGGGTTCGGTTGATTTGGAGTGGCGGAAGATTGCACCTTGTTTATAACACGTTCAATATTTTTATTACCGGATAAATTTTGCATTGCCGTTGCATCATCAGAGATGACCGCGGAAATGACCTTTGATTTTTCATCTTCGGTAAGATTTTTATAACCTTCGTATTCTTCCAATTTATTATCAACAAAGTCACGTCGTTCTTCATTCATTTTCGTATACTCGGCAAGGCGGTCCTCATATTCCTCGACCACCTCCTCGGTAGATTTGGAAGCATAAGATTCTTTGTTTTCAAAATCTATGATTTCGGATTCATCAAGACTGTTACCCTCCTCATAAAGATTGATTGCCTCTGATACAGGAAGGTCGTATATTGTAATATCCTCATTCTTTTTCTGTTTTTTCTTTAGGAGTTTTTCCTTTGCCTTTTCACCGGCATAGGTGATTTTATCCTGCATCCACTTTGCCTTTGACACGGTTCCGAGTTCCTTTCTTTCCACACCGGAAGTGATATATCGGATTGAGGAAATTGTAAACTTTTTAAGTCCGTTTAGGATTTGATCCTTTTGAACGCCCTTGCCTATTGCCGAGCTGAATTTATCAGCCATTTGGATGCTTGTTGATAAAAGCGTATAGGAAATAAGGCAGACAAACAATGTTGAAATAAGGATTTTCGGATTGGTAAGAAGACTTATCAATATCCGGTTTTTCGTGCTTAGCAAATTAACGCCATCCAAAAATGTAGAGGCAGTTATTATATTGCCACCGCCCTGAGTATGATCAAGGACCGAATTGGTCGGAATGTTGAAATATTTGATAAGCTCATCCAATGTAACACCGAAAGAACCGGCATTAAAATCAGTTGTTAAAAGTTTATTTAAAAGATATGTCGAAATTGTCATACTGACTGATAAAAAGCCAAGACGGAAAGTGCATTTTACCACATCGAAGAATAAGGCTCCGGACAGGCGCTTTCTTGTATTATTAAAAGTCCAGCTTCCTATTGCAATAGGCATCATCACACCAACCATAGCGAGTTTTATCACCACATCAAAAATTATAATCAAGTATGTGAATAATATATAAAGGAAGCCGACTGTTATGCAAAGCCCGATAAACATTGTTATACAATTTACAATAAATGTTGCAAAGACCCATAACTTTATGAATCCCATTATCAGTGAGTATATCCATTGGAAACCGCCAAGTGCCGTTTTGATTACGGTTTCGATACCCTGACCTATTGCCGAATCATAGGTAAGTTTCATTGCCTTGTATTCGCCCATTGCGATGACGGATCTTGTCATTATATTAAAGCCTAAATTAGTGCCGGCATTAAATGTATTTGTATATTCCCGCGTGATACAAAGTAAGTTTGTTAAGGTTTCCTCCTCTGCATTATAATCATCAGAATATGCATCGGATTTTGTGTAATTACGTAATGCTTCAGTCGCATAGCTTGAAAGTTTTATGTCATCACAGGAAAGAGGTTTCATTCTTCCGTCAACAAGTTTTAACATTTCCGTATCGGCTCTTGCCTCTGTTAAAACCCATTTTGCGAAGTTAGGACCGGCATTCATTATTATATCGGTTGAATATCCGAATATTGTTTTTGCAGGAAGTGAAAGCAATGAAATAACGAATGTATAGGTTAAAAGTTTTACAAATACATCCTTTAACATATCAGTAGTTTTACCGCTATCCGATACCTTTATTACATTAGTCCAGATATACCATAAAAACCAAAATGCAAGGGCAAGCCACAAAAGATTTCGGATAATAGGCACCAATACGTCATACATTTTATATACAAAGTTGAATACGTAGATGTAGACTCCCTCTATAATAAAACATTCCCAACAACCGGTAAGTCCGTTTTGCGTATTTGCGGTTTGAGCAAAGGAAGTATTGCTGTATAGCAAAATGAAAAATGTCAGTAATGTAAATAAAAGTTTCTTCATTCCTCATTATCCTTTAATTTTTCATTTAATTGTTTTGCATCTGCCTTTAAATCCTGTAATCCGGATAATTTGGAATATCCCATATTCTGTCTTACAACAGAAGTTGCCCACTTTCTTGACGTGTTAATGATAGTTTTGAAAGTTTCGCCGATATTAAACATATATCCGCTTACAAGACCGGCATAAACCTTTAAATTACTCATAATCATAAGGGAGATTAAGCCCAGCGAGAATATAGGAAGGAAACTTCCGCCCGGATTTTGAAGGCTTGGAACTTCGAATTGAATATTTTTTGAAAGAAGGCACGATTTGACCTTTGATACATTACCCGCTGCATCGGCAAAACATTTTGTGAAAGTTTCGCTTTTCATAATATCCGCGGTTTTGCCGGCAACCATATCGTTATATATAAAGTCAGGGAAAAGGTATGTGAAATTATCAACAGGTCCGGGATAATACATATCTCCTATGAATATAAAGGATGAATAAATTATTCCCAAAAACAAACAATACATTATTATATAAAATGCCATACCGAACAGTGATGTAAAACCGGTATTTGAAAAGCCCTTTGTTTCATCATAGGCATAACCGCCCAACATTATAGGGATAAAGGCGATTAAAAGTCCCACCGTAAATACTATGTCAATCAATGTAAACGGTATCATTATATACATAAGGAAGAATATAACCGTCATTGCCATACCGCCGATAATATCAAGAAGGACCGATGGATTTTTGCTGTTTAAAAACTCCTTTAATGAAAAATCTATCATATTTGCGCCGGCGGTTGTAGCACTTAGGAACACAACGTTGACCGAATTTACAAGACACAACATATCATTTTTTACCTGTGGCGAAAGGAGTCCGTCAACTTCGGTTTTCGGATAGGTGAGCTTTGCACAGATAGGCGATTTTATAATTTCGGTTCCGACACCGACACCCATTTGCATAATAGGGACGGCTGTGTTTTCAAAAAGCAGATTTGCCATAGATTTCAATCTTTCCGGTTTAAAATAACCTATTGCAACACCTATTAACATAATAACAAATATTTTTTTTGCAAGGGCCTTTAATATATCGGCAAAATTTTCTTCCTGTTCATTTTTTATATATTGATAGACCTTTACCAATATCCATACGGCAAGTCCCATTGTTACCAATGTCCAGACTATATCAGAAATAAATACATAAACGTTAAGGGATACGACACTTAATAAATCAAATATCTTTGCAAATATGGCGCAACACCAACAGCCCTTAAAGTTATCTGCCATAAACATTCCGTTGACCGGTTCAACCCCGGTAACACTGGTATACCAGGTATCAAAATCAGTGCCGAGAGAGAAATCTCCGCGTATTGCAAAAATAGACATAGCAACAAAAATCACAAGCGAGAAAAACGCCGACATAAAAAATAATTTTAACGGAGCAAGAAAGAAAGATAACATCAATCTGTTATTATTTTTAAATACATCACTAAGCATTATCTTTGTCCCCATCGTCAGATTTATTTTTTTGATTGGTTGCGGAAGATGACTTTTTGTTTTTGATTTTATCCTTCACATTCTCAATCTTATTATTTATTTTATCAGCTATATCTTTGCTGTCAAACTTTAATGATACAACTTCTCTTGTAATTTGGGTTGTGTGATGGACAATAGACTTTGTCCAGCTTATAAATGTTTTGGCAACGTCACCGCCGGAAACCATAGAATTATATTTATTTGCGATTGTTAATGCTTCACCAAGTAAGAACCAGCAAAGGAAACCCGTATAGAAAACTTCCAATAACATATTAGGGGTAAATGATATCATATAAAGTGTTTGCGCCGTTATTTCCTTTACATCGTTATTGTCCGTAGCCTGTTGAAGGCTGTAAAAATCTATGCCCGAAATATATAACATCAAAAGTGATATTACCGCACACATTAGAGTTAATGATATAACCTGGAATATTGCGGATAAAAATGTATGGAAAGATTCTCGCACAAACTGTGTCTTATCAAGTGCGTATGCCACCAAGATAAGAGGGAATACGAAAAGAACCGTTGCAATCATAAAAAACGATTCAACGAAATAGAACGGAACCATTATGTTGATATAGAAAAATATCGCCATAATACAGAAGCCGACTATTATTTTTAAAAATCCGGAAAAGTCAAGATTGATAATCTGATTAAAGCCGGTTTTCATATTATACTTTCCTATATCATAATTCATATTGTTAAATGCAGATATTCGTTCAATGGTGCAAACGATATTTTTCCTTATTTCACCGGAAAAAATAACTCGGCTGTCATTGATATTCTTTGTCGCATATTTACATTGGAACGGATGATTTTCAGTTTCTATACCGCCTGTTAAAACTTTATTATAATCAACCATAAAATCGGTAAGCGGGACAATGGTATAATTTAAAATATTATATTTATCGGACACGGGAACGGTTAATGCGAAACCTATTATAAATACCCACAAAGATTTTTGGAAAAATGTTTTTACAAATGCCATACCGTCCTGTTTTTTTATAACATTATCAAAAAAGACGAACAACATCCAGAACAAGAATAATCCTACCATAAGGGAAATAGAATAATATGCAAGTTTATCATAAATTGCATAACCTATACGTGAAATGGTATTGAAACAGACTTCGAATATATGACAGGAGATACAGGATTTAGAATCCTTTAATTCATACATAAGGTTTGAAAGATGGCAAGATTTGCTGTCCCATTCGGTAACTTTTGTATTGGTATTATAAAGATAAACAGGTTTGTTACCGTTGTTATCAAACGGAGCAATTATATTTTCCGGTGCGGTTGTATCCTTTATTTGTCCGACAACTTCACCGAACATATTTACAAAGGTTGTGCCCAAAACGCCAACCGGGCGAAGTGCCTTCGGATATGCTTTGTTTATATATTTTTCAAATGATGTATTGGAGCCGAACGGAATGCAATCTCCTATTGAAAAAACTTTTAACACAGATTTATATGCCGTGCGACGAAGTGTGATATTAGGCATACCCAAAATACCGATGCGACCGACCGGGATACCTATTCTGTATGGCAAAACATTTTTGATATGGGATTCAGCCTGACTTAATGCCGTATTTAAAATCTTTGTATCAGATTTATTTGCAGGGATTGGAATATCCGCAAAATATTTTGTAAGATATTCCGCCTTTTCCGGAGTAATGCCGGCGGTCCTTAGCACATTTACATCACGCACAAAAAGAGGTTGCGGATAAAGTGCAAGGTAGGAATTTAAATCCATGGAAAGGCGTTTGTGATAATCCTTTAAATACTTTATTTCCCAACAATAAAATTCACGATTGGAAATGTTGACCTCGCTTTCCGTTAAATCATAATAAGTCGGATTGGTGCAAAGGTGTGTGCCTTGTGCAAATGAAATACCAGGCATAATATTAAATACCGCAACGGTGAGGATAAAAAATATGTATAATAATTTTTTAGGCATTTTCTATTTCCACCTCCTCGGTTTTTGAAGTTGTTTCTTCGGAAGAGGAGTTTTTATCCTCTGTATCATGCGCATCATTTGTATCCTTTGTATCATCTTTTGTATCGGAATTTTTCAACCTTTTTTTCGGATCTCTGGTTTCACGAAGGACCTTTAGATTCAAAATACTTTTAAAGGTGTTTTTCATATTATTACCCAATGTAATTTTTCCAATACTTCCACCATATTCTTCGGCAAGACGACCCAATTTTGAATATACATAATACATCGCATATACGATGAATACGAATTTTGTAACACTCATCACATCAACAGGAATTGAGTTTAATATTATATCAGCATTGTTTTCATTTATTGCCTTGTCTATAATAGCAAGTATGCTTTCGTCCGAATCCTTAAAATAAAAACTGTAAATCAATGTGCGGTTGAAAAGCGAAAATACGGCAAGGGTTATCATAGTGAAACCGAAATTTTTCGCCGTGGTGATAATGCTTTCTATTATATTAAACTGTATCCAGCTGAACGCATAACCGAATACCATAAACGGCCACAGTATGGCGATTTTTAATATTTCGATTAAGCCGTCAAGGACATAAAATGAAATCATAAAACTTATCATAAAAAATAAACCCCAGATAAGAAGACCGACAAAGAAACTTAATATCCGATTATTACCGTTTGAATTGAACAAGTTGCGCATCAAAACTTTTCCCATTACCATAGGTTTGGCATTTGTGTATAATGTATCGGTTAAGAAGCAAACAAGATTTCCGATTGTTTGTTTTGAAAGGACGTAATTTTCATCAGTTGTTTTAAGGTTTTCAAGTTGTCTTACCTTTACAATAGGAAGGATTATTTGTTCGTCATCCTTTTTCATACGGCTTTCACGAATTTCATCAAATACCGTATCGGGATTACATGATGACTTTACATTATGGACGGCAATAATCTTGTCGGAAATACCCAAGGTCAAATCCATTATAGGTTCGAATGTAAAGGAAAAAAGATATCCGACAGGGACAAGAAGGACTGTTGCCACAACGACTATTAATTTTAATTTTTCGATTATATCACCAAAGAAATTACTTACATCTACTTCGAACGGTGCGTTTTTAAAGCCCTTTAAGAATGAGGTTAAAAAGAAGAAACAACCGAACAATACCATAAATGTAATTATATATTTTGCAAATGTTTTATACATATAATCAAACAGCATTGATATTTCATCAAAAAGCATCACTATATACGGGCACATAAAACAAACGGAACTTTTTGCGACCTGGGCCTGTAAAGTATCGGTTTTGCATTTTGCTTCGTTCCAATTTACATTTACACTTTGTGTTTTTTGGTATGGATTGTTAAACGTAATTTTTCTTATACTGGATTTATCCAATCCCTGTGATATAACATTGCCACCGATGGAGGTGTTAAAGTCTATTGTCGCCATAGTTTGCCCCATCGCGTTTACAAGATTATTTCCCTTTATCGCAACAGGTCTTAATGCAACGGGAAGAGCCGACATTATATCAAAGTATGTTAAATCCTTCGGTGTATAAAGTCCGTCAGGAGCAGTATAGCTTAATCGTTTATCGGTAATGCAATTTTTTCCCTTTTGATTTACAATGCTTGCGGTGAAATCATCGCTGTTTTCAAAAGAATCATCTTCGGCTTGGGTAAGCGAGAAAGTCTTTGCCGGTGTGATTGTAAAATCCGCGCCTGCCTGTGCGGACAGAATAAGCATTTGCATAAATGTATTTACAAATTGTTGATTTGAAAAATCCGGCTTTGCATCTTCATCATCATTATTTTCAAGATAGCTTTGCAATACATCAGGGGTTATACCTAAGCTTCTTAAATAATTAAAATTATTTGATGCGGGACCGTAAAGTTGCCTATATTGTGAAAGCGGAATATTTCCAAGGTTGTTTTTTTCAAGGTAGACTATATCAGTGCAAAAATAATCCGGTGAATATTTGTTTAAAACAGGAGTAGGATTTGTAAAATAAATTGTGGCATTTTTATATTTGCAATTTTGCTTTGTTTGTGAAAATGCAGGCATACCGGTCATAATGACGGAAAAGATAAAAACTGTTTTTAATATGCGTAAGTATTTTATCATTCGGTTTGTGCCTTTTCTTCTGCTTCGGGTTGCGGGGTTGAAGTATCATCTTTGGTTTCAGATGAAGGGGCATCCTTATCCTTTTTAAATATTTCAGGTGCCTTATATTGTTTTTTGTTATATGTTTTTAATTCACGACCAATGGAGGTTGACCATTTAACAACGGATTTTGAAAAATTCCAAACGGATTTGCCAAGCTCGCTTTGTGATACGGAACCGGTGAACCAGCCGGCGAATTTAGGAGCCTCTGAAATAATTTTGAAATTTACGATTATTGCAAATAAGGCGTAAAAGAAATAGAACGGACTTCCGACAAGTTCGTTAAACTTATCAATTTCACCGGCCTGTAAAAGTTTTAGTGCATGCTTTGTAGTGGAGATATTGCTTTCCCCGGGGGTAGAAAACATTCCGCCCAAAACCCAATCGTTGACTTCGTTACAAATAATTATTGCGATACAGACGAAAATCAATCCCTTTGCAAAGCTCCATAATTTTTTAAGACCCGCGGTCGCATAGCTTCGCGTTTCATTAAATACATAACAAATTGCAAGGAACGGGAAGATAAGAAGGGATACTCCCATAAAAAGCATATTTTCAATTATGATAAAGGCAAAAAGCATATTTACCATAAACAAACCTATTACAAGGACTATGCCGGTAAGTCCCATTTTCACACTGTCGTTTGCGATTATTGCGACAATGGAACTTACGTTTGCGAATTTGTCCGCATTATTTGAAATAAAACGTCCGGCATGTTGTTGCCGTTTGACCTTTTGTGAATCCGGATTTTCTATATCTTCCATAAGATCATCAATAAGTTTTTTCCAACGGTCCTTTTTTTTCTTATCCGAACTTTTATCAATTTTCTTTTGTATTTTATCGATTTTTTTCTGTATCCCCTTTACCCATTTTTCGGATCCGACCTTTTGTAATGTTTTTCCGGTGATAAATCCGACAACACGAATAGACACATTTATAACCGCAGTTACGATAAGTGACGGCAAACCATATTCAAAAAGATTTATGCCTATTTCCATATAGTTTTTACGAAGGATATCTGTCTCCTTTATAAGACAGACCATATTATCCTTTGTATTTTCGGAAAGTGCCATACCCTCCTTATACACAAGGTCGGTTGATTGATTTTTGCATTCATCAGGAACACTTAATCCCAGTTGATCGATTTTTTTATGAAGGACGCTTCTGCCTATACCACTTCCGAAATCAAGGACAATTTCATAGGTGTTTGAAAAAACATTCCGGGGGGAATTTAAAAGGAAGGCTCCTATTACAAAAGTTGCAAGGAATAATTTTTTATAAATCATTTTAAAGTAATCCGGTGTGATATTTATGCCGAAATTACCGCTTATCCCCTTTACAAAAAATATGTTGTAAGTTTCATATACAATCCATAATGCCAGGGCTACGGACAACAAAACAAGTGCATCATTTTGGAACATATCAAAAGTTTCATAAGACACGCGTGAAAATGCATCATATATATTTTCCACGACTTCGCATACCCAACATTCGGTTAAAACCGTGTATGCACCGCTTACCGTATTCACAATAAGGTATGTAAGTATAATAATGGCGATTAAAAATAAAATCCATTTCCGTATACTTTTAAACAATGTCGAACTGTTTGATAAAGTATCTAACACTTACACTACTTCCTTTTATCAAAAAATTTTTGTTTTATTTTTTTTGAAATCTTTACTGACTTTTTAAAAAATTTTGAATTTATAAATTTTGTTACAAGTCGGTTGACCTTTATATTTAATTTTTTATTTTCCGGATGGGATTTTGCGTATAAAATACACAAGCATACAAAAATGATTGTCCATGATAAAATCAAGATTAAAAATTTTAACTTTGATATTATAAAAAGCCCCAATAAAATAAGCAAACTGTTGATAAGTAATTTCATATTTCCTGAAAACATTCTTGCGTCCTCCCCTTTTTTATTATATAATATATAATAATTATAAAATAATCAAATGAAATTAAAGGTTTTTTATGAAAAAATATGAATCTTCTTTGTCAGAAAATCTTATAAAAAATGTTGAAAATGCAACTATGGGTATTTATAAGAAATTTGACAGCATTTTACATGACGCAAATCTTAGCAATGAGGAAAAGAAAAAACAGATTGATGAGGTGTTGACTGCCTCCGAACCGGTTGCCGTAATTTTTGACGATTGGAAGATTATGGCTGATAAATATCTTGATATGCAATATTCGACACCGTTTAAAACCGAGGAGGATTTTAAGAAGGAAGCCGAGAAAATGCGCAGTAAAACTGCGGAAACTTTGTGTGAACTTATTGAAGATATTTTTATTACCAAAAAAGAGCAGAATGATATTGCCAAAGGCAAGCTTGCCCTTTCGGAACTTGGGATAAATATGGATGAGCTTAATTCTTTATCAAAAGCAGAAATAAACGAAATAATAAATGATATGGATAATCCTTATACCGCCGAAATTTCCGAGGAAACGGAGGGAATATTAAACGGGATAAGTGTTCCGCGAAAGGATGCCGATAATATAAAACGGCAATGGAAATATAAGGTTGAGGGAAAAATCACCTCCGATATTTCCGAGTTAGATGATTTTTTGGGTATTATTCAACCGGGGCTTGACCTGATACTTAAAACCGGGGCGAAACTTTTTTATGAGGGTATTGTCGATCCGATAGAGGAGAAATTTACCGGTAATGAAGAGCTTGGGATTAAAAGTGATTTTACCAAGTGGTGTGAAAATGAGGAAGGACTTAAAAAATCCTATGACTTTCTGCATCAATTCGGTGGTATGCCAAAGACAGATGTTTTTAAATATAAAATAGGTAAGCACAGGGTTATGAAGGATGAGGATCACGTCGCATCGTATTTTCATCAAATGATTGTGGACAGGATAAATGCCAATCGTAAAAAGAAACAGGATGATAAAGGAAATCCTATACCATTTGAAGAGTTTAAAGGAAATGTCTTTGATGAAGCAAAGGATATGAGCGAAACAAAATATGCGTTAGAAGATATTATCAAAGAAGTTTTGGCAAAAACCAGAGATTTTGATAAGGACGGACATACGATTGCAAAACCGACCGATGCGGGAAAGGCTGCACTTAATGCTATTATGTATTTAACCGATTTGTTTAATAAGAAAAATTCGCCGGAATTTAAAAATGAGTTTTCCGGACTTTTCAGTTACTACACAAATAAATATACCGAAAAATTCAGCGGTGATTTAGTTGAAGATGGTAGCTATTTTAAAGAAGAACAAGAACAGAAATTTAAACAATCTCAGATGCAAGATATTATAAATGCCTTAGGCGGGGAAGAGGCTTTTGCTCAGAAATTCGGAAAAGGGAAAGAATAAATGTTGCGTAAAATTTTCTATTTAATACTTATTACCTTTATTTTAATTGCTCCTATTATATTTTGGTTAGATATAAAATGGGCGATGAAATTATCAACCTTGGATATTAAAAAACTTCGCTTTGCATTTACCAGAGATAAATTTTTAATGATTGCGACGTCTTTTAATTTTATATTATACAGCTATGTCGTAGTGAAAATTTTCAATATGGATTTCGAACAAAAACCCGATAATAAGAAAGCGGAAAGTTCGGAAAATGTTGCGAATACTCAACCAGCAAATAATCTTATTCCTTCTGTTTCCACAGGAAGCGGGATGATAAATCCGAATGATAAAAAATGGCAGGAAATGTATGTCGGTAACGGTCAGCCAAAAGATGTGAAAGAGGAAAATGTGGATGTGAATAATCAAACGGCATCTACAAATCCTATGCCTGAAAGACAAGAAGATGTGCGGACTTCCGCTTCTGAAATTTCTCCTCAACCTATGCAACAAAATGCAGAGGAGAAAAAGGAAAATATCATAAATATTCCGGTCAGTGCGAATGATATTTATACTACTCAAGTTGAACGAATACTTTCGGATTACGGGTATGATAATATGGGGGATTTGATTATAAACGGAGTTGATATTGATTTTATTTCCATTGCGGATTCCGATACTTTGATTGTAGGTAAAATCAATGCCAGAATGGGGGATATTGTTGCAAATGAAAATGTAAATACTCCTGATGGGATACCGTCTTGGTTCAGTAATGATGATAAATACACATCTCCGGTCAGAGAAGTGAAAAATGCGGCGGATGAAATTGTAAAAATGATAAATGAAGTATTGCCTGCGGACAATGGCGTTAATGTAAAACCTATTGTCGTAATTCCGTTTGCAAACGTTGTAAACTATGATGAAAATGTTGAAAAATGGAAAGAGCTTGGCGTTGATGTGGTAAAACTTGTCGGCGGTTCAAACCTTCCTTTGATAACCGAGACTATTCCTGATAAAACAGGGGTTGAGGTGTTGGATAGTTATAAAAAATTTGTTGAAACTTTGATTAAATATTTTTCACAAAAATATAAACGTAAATCAATGAAGAAAGCAGGATAAATGTTATTCAGTGAAAATTACTATCGCGATTTGATTGCAAAGCTAGGGCTTCCTGAAATGCCGATAAAAAAGGTAACTTTCAATCAGGAAAATCTTGTTAAATGTCCGAAAATGTATAATGACTTTTTTAAAATTTCAAAAAAGTTGATGCAGTTTGTTTACTATAATAATTTTGAAGATTTAGTAGGGGCGAATTTTTCAAGTGAAAGCGTTTCACAAATGTATGACGGAATTATTCCCGAAAACGTTGACATATACCTTAAAGTTCCGTTTGAATACGGCGGAACACTTGATTTTTCAAATATGTTTTTGGTGAAAAAAAGACCATTTAAAAACTTGCTTGATAAATTTATTGATGAGCAGATTTTGACTTTTAATAAAGAGCAAAAAAATTTTAATCCTCAAAGCGGGTATCAATATCCTACGGAACTTTATGTTTGCAATCCGAAGGGGATTGTGTTTCTTCCCGCACTTAAGGGATTTGCCGGCGCGGGCGGTAATACATCGGCGGATATTATGACTGAGATAGGAAGCACTATGTTTTCAAAATCAGGAGGTTTTTAAATGAATAAAATATTACAACATTTAAAAAAAGTTATTGTGAATATAAATTATTTTTCGGGGGCAAAGGATGCTCAAATTGATTTTGTAAGTGCTATGCTTAAAAATGATAAATTTGCAGAAATCCCGTCCGATTATGCCGTATTTTTAAAGCATAGTAACGGTATGGTTTCCGGTGAATTGGAATTTTTCGGAACGGAAAAAGTTCATCGCGACGGTTATAATTATAATTTCCCGAATATTGTTGAAGCGAATGAAATTTTTAAGGATACACCTAACCCCTTGATGCTTAATTGTGTTTTGCTAGGTTACAATTTATTAAATGCAATTATTTGGGATAATAATGAGAAAGTTTATAAGATTATCAATAGAAACTTTTTTACAACCATTGCAAAATTTAATAACTTTGTTGATATATTACAATTTATTATTTCAAGGTATGAGGTATAAATGCTTGAAAAACATTCAATCACACTTATGGGGCATAAAACAAGCATTTCAATAGAGCCGGAATTTTGGAATGAATTTAAAAATATTTGTGCCGAAAAAAATAAATCAATAAATGAAGTTATCGCCGAAATTGATATAAATGAGCATAACGGAAATTTATCAAGTTGTATAAGGGTTTTTGTCCTTAGGCATCTGCAAAACAAAGATTAGTTTGAAAATTCCTTTTTCTTTTTTTGAATATATGATGTATTGATTTTTGACATCATTCCGGATACATCGACGTCGCCTTCCAAATTATTGATAAAGCCCTTTAAATTATATATAATGCTTAGCATATCAGGGGCAAGATTTTTTATTTCAAACAGACTTTCTATGTCCAAAGATTTGCTGATTAAATTGCCGGATACAAATCCGTTCACAAGCATATTAAGAGAGTTAAGTGTAAAGGCGGCCTTTGTTACATCGGCATTATTTATTTTACCGGAAACAGTCAAGTCCGTGAAATTAAGCTCGCCGGATTTAAAGCTGTTTTCCAAAATATACAAGATATTATTCGTTGTAATGTTGGCAAGTTCGACTAAGTTATATAAAATTTGATTGTAACCGCTTATCCCCTTTATGGTTCCGTTTTTAATGTTTGCATTAAAACTACCGCTGAGATTTGAGGTAAGTTGATACATATTCAAACCGTCAGTTTTAAAATCAAGTTTTATATCCATATTGCCGGATGTTAAATTCATCAATTCATTATTCATTAAATCGTCTGTTAATTTATAATTTTTGACATTAAGGGTGCCGGTGAAAATTCGGCTGTTTAAAATTTCGGATGTTAGGGTTAAAAGTCGGTCGCCCTTTTGCAACTTAAATTCTATAGACCCCGGATTCCCACTGTTTACAAGCTTTAAATATAAATCCTTATACGTATTAGAATTATATTCAACGATATTATTTGCTTTGAGTGTAATATTATATGGAATAGCGCGAATAACTTTTAACATAAAATCAACATAGGCATCGGTTTCCTTTAATCGTTTTAAAATAGTTTTGACATCAAGGTTTTCGATTTGCAAATCAACCGAGGTTTCAAGTTTTTTCTCCTTCTTACTTCTTGAAACATTCTTACGAATAATATCGCCTTTGAACACATTATTTTTTATTGTTAAGGTAAGATTATTTATGTTATCGCCGTCAATTTCCGCATGCAAAGAAAACGGAATATTGTCATAAAAATAATTCATAAGAGTATCATCAATTATCCCCCAAGAGAACAAGAAACCCTTTAATTCCGAATGTGATAAATCAAGGCTGTATTTCTCACTTCCCTCCAATAAATGACCGTTGACCTTTACCCTTATATCATTTAAAACCGCGTATATATCAGAGGTTGGATTTAATGCATCGCCGTTTAATTTTATATCGACTTGTTTTACTCCGTTTGAAATGATTTGATCAATAAAATTGTTTTTCACAAACGGTAAACTTACACCCTTTAAATTTTCCGACGTAATAATATAGTTAAAGTTTTTAAATAACCCCTTTTGACCGGTGATACCGATTAAATCGCCATGAATGTTTGATGTATAGCCGTCATTTGCGAATGTTAATTTTTTTACCGACAAAGTATCATCTTTGAATGACGAATCGAGCTTTAACAAATTATATGTATGAGTCGGAGTTTTTAAAGCCTTTATCATTGCATTGAATTTAAACGATGTATTTTCAAGCAATGAAAGATTATGTATTATGTATGCCAAATCAATATCATTTTTTGTAAATCTTGACGTATCGATATTATCAGATTTGATAGTCAGATTATAATCCGTAATATTTTCAGCTGTATTTTGTTCAAAGCTGCCGAATATTTTATTACCGCCAATATCCATATTAAAGTTCGGTATAGTTACTTTGGCGCCCTGTTTTACAATTTGTCCGGTAAAGGATTTTATATTTAACACATCAAAAAACTTATTCGGATATTTAAACGGAATAGTATCCTTTACATTCAAATCCATATTTATGTTATTTGAAAGGTCGGATATTTGACCGGATATTTGCATATCGTTTTTACCGATTTTATAACTTAGTTTTTCAATATCTATTGCCGACGGTGTATTGTTTTCAAATATTGTTTTTGATGCAAATTCAAAGTTTGTAATTAAAAAATTATCCATCAAAAGATTTTTGATTGTTGCATTTACGTTTGCATAGGACAATAGCTTTAAAAGCTCTTTAAAATCAGCATCGGTTTGTTGATTGGCAATGAATATATTGTCGGGAAGTATTAAAAGTTTTTCCAATTTCAAATTTTTAAAATCTATGTTGAATGTTATGTTATCCTTTGCAATTTTAAATTTACCGTCTGTGTCTTCTGATCTTGTATAAGGGATAATGCTTGAAAATGTTGCATAGGCATTATCGGATGAAAATGTTCCGTTTGAAAGGATTATCGCGTCCGGTGTTGTTTGGACTGTTGTTTTAATATTTAACTTATCATTAAACAAAGGTATATTAGGAACAGATAACGTTTCATCAATTATAGGGGCGAATTTATAAAGGCTGTCAGTTATCAAATTAACCGTGCCGTTTACAATAGGGTTATTTTCCTTTACCACCACATTAAATTTATTTATTATAGTATTTCTTCCGTTCATATAATTAAAATCAATATTCAAATTGTAATTTTCATCATCAATAAATTTTAAATTAAAAGAAAGATTATCAACACGGCTTGAAAGATAAGCAAACGAACCGGTTCCCTTTATTTGCGAATCCTGATAATTTTTAAGATGCAAATTTACATTGGAAAAACGTCGCGGATTTTTAAGTTCTTCCGAATATTGAATTATTGTAGAATCTCTTACAACCAAGTCGTTAAAATTTTTACCCTTTAAAAACATTGAAAGATTTTCAAAGCCCGTTGACGCATAAACGGAATAATTAAAATTACCTTCGTTTATTATAATTTTATTAATTTTAAAATTACCCATTATTAAATCAAACAAATCCATATTCACAAAAACTTGCTTTGCGGTTAAAAACGGTGTTGGCTTTTCTTTGTCATCCGAAGATTTTTGTTTCGCCACATCAACATTTTTTAAAATAATTGTCGGGGTAGGTAAAATTGAAAATGTGATTTTACCCTTTATATTTATATCAAATTTGATAAAATCTTCTATGGATTGTTCAATATAAACCCTTCGTCCGTTTGTTAACGGAATAAAGTATGGAAGTAAATAAATTCCAAGAAGCAATACGACAAAAATAACCACCGGTATTAAAAGTCGTTTAAGCATTTTTCCCCTCTTTATAAAAAACTCAATAGGCATTTATTTAATTTGACAACTCCTTATAAGAAATATACTATAATTTATAGTTCAAGTTGACAAGCAAAAAATTTTTTAATTTAAGGTAATAGTATGATTAAAAATCCTATTCTATCATCGACTTTTAATAAAATGCCAGCGGGAGAGCCGGCAGGATTTAAAATGGAAACCAAATTTAAGCCGAGCGGGGACCAACCTGTGGCGATTAGCGAACTTGTTTCCGGAATTAAGGAAGGCAAAAGGAATCAGGTGCTTTTGGGTATTACAGGTTCCGGTAAAACCTTTACTATGGCAAATGTGATACAGCAATGTCAGGTGCCGGCCATTATTATGGCGCCGAATAAGATTTTGGCAGCACAGCTTTATCAGGAAATGTTGGAACTTTTCCCACATAATCACGTGGAATATTTCGTTTCATACTATGACTATTATCAACCGGAAGCATATATTCCGAAAACCGATACATATATTGAAAAGGACAGTGCCATTAATGAGCAGATAGACAGACTTCGCCATTCAGCGACACGTTCGCTTTTGGAATTTAGGGATGTGATAATTGTTGCCTCCGTTTCCTGTATTTACGGTTTGGGTTCACCGGAATCCTATTCATCTATGAGTTTAACTTTGGAGGAAGGGCAAGAAATATCACTTGATAGTGTGATAAAGTCTTTGACCGCTATGCAATACGAACGAAATGACATTGCCCTTGACCGAGGGACTTTCCGTGTGCGCGGGGACAGTTTAGAAGTGTTTCCGGTGCATTTGGAGGATAAGGCCTGGCGATATTCCTTCTTTGGTGATGAAATTGAAACAATTTCCGAATTTGATACGTTGACGGGAAAGCGGACTTTGGGACTTCGCTCTACAACCATTTATCCGTCAAGTCACTATGTAACGCCTGGGCCGGCGCTTTCAAATGCGATAGTCGGGATAAAGGAAGAATTGACTGAGCGGCTTGCTTACTTTAAATCAGTAAATAAACTTTTGGAGGAGCAAAGGTTAAGGGAAAGAACAAATTTTGATATAGAGATGTTGGAATCGACTGGATACTGTAAAAGTATTGAAAATTATTCCAGATATTTAACGGGAAGACCGGCAGGTGCACCACCCCCTACTCTTTTTGAATATTTGCCGGAAGATGCGATTGTTTTCATTGATGAATCGCACGTTTCCGTTCCTCAAATAGGAGGTATGTATAACGGGGACAGGGCAAGAAAAACGAATCTTTCCGAATACGGGTTCAGGCTTCCTTCGTGTTTAGATAACAGACCGTTGAAATTTGAAGAATGGAATAATTTCAGGGGAAAAACTATCTATATTTCGGCGACACCGGGGGATTGGGAATTGGAACAAACCGGCGGTAAATTTACGGAACAGCTTATCCGTCCTACGGGACTTTTGGATCCGGAGGTGGAGGTGCGTCCTCTTGAAAACCAAGTCGATGATTTAATGCATGAATGTAAAAAAGTGGCGGCAGCCGGCGGACGTGTACTTTGCACTACCCTTACAAAAAAAATGGCGGAGCAACTTACGGAATATCTTTCCGAATACGGGATAAAGGTTCGCTATCTTCATTCTGATATTGATACTTTGGAGCGTATTGAAATTATTCGCGATTTGCGACTGGGGAAATTTGACGTACTTGTCGGAATAAACCTTCTTCGTGAAGGATTGGACATTCCGGAATGTCAGCTTGTGGCGATACTTGATGCGGACAAGGAAGGGTTCCTTCGTTCCGAACGTTCCCTTATCCAAACCATAGGAAGGGCCGCGCGAAATGCAAACGGGCGTGTGATACTTTATGCCGATAAAATGACTAAATCAATGAGCTATGCCATGAATGAAACGGCAAGACGAAGAAAGCGTCAAATGGAGTATAACAAGGAGCACAATATTACTCCGCAAACTATTATTAAAAAGATTGCCGATAATATTGCGGTGGCGGATATGGATTATGTTGATATTGAGAAGAATCCGGCTGCAAATAAAACAAGGTTTAAGTTTAAGAGCAAAGACGAACTTAAAAAGATTATGAAAGCAAAGGAAAAGGAAATGCTTGCCCTTGCAAACAACCTTGAATTTGAAAAGGCATCTCTTATTCGTGATGAACTTAAAAACATGGAAAAAATTTATCTTGAATTAGAGTAAATTTTATACTATTATAGATATGTATAAAACAGGAGGAGTAAAATGAGAAAGTTTTTATATGTTCTTGGGGCGGTTGCTATAATCTTATTATTATTTATTTTCGTTAAATATGTATCAGTTAATAAAGTTGATACTTCAAAACTTGAATATGTAGAGGTTGATGAATCCGTTAAATTAAAAAGAGCTAAACAAGACGGTAAATGGGCTTTGCTTGATTATTCAAACAGACCTATTACAGATTTTGAATATGACTATATCGATTCATTTAATGAAAACAAAGCCGAAATGTTAAAGGACGGTAAGTTCGGTTTCATTGATGATAAGGCAAATATTGTTGTGAAACCTAAATATGACTTGGTATTCAAGTTTTCAAACGGAATTGCAAAAGTTTTATTAAACGGTAAGTATGGTGTTATTGATGAAAAGGGACACGAGCTTATCAAACCGACATATTATGATTATATTTCCGAATTTGATTATACCGGACGTGCAAGAGCAGAAAATTACAAGGATAAGAAAACGGTTATTATTGATAAGCACGGAAATATTCAAAAAAAGTAATTATAGAGGGAGGTTTTAAGCCTCTCTTTTTTTATATTTTTTTCTTTTAAAACTTCTTATTATATGATATTATATTTTACAGGTAGAGAAGAAATGATTAAAACACATTTTATTTCAATAGGGATGTTGATATTGGCCTCTTGTTCCATTCCAACAAGGGGAGAAATTGACAATGCAACAGTTTACCATTGGGAAAATAATAATGTGACTATGGCAAAATTTATTCAGGATCACAAGGCTTGTCTTGGCGTTAAATACACAAAACCGAAAACAAGGATGCAAAATCTTCTTGACCCTATGACTCCTTACACTATTCCAAAATGGGACGGTATGTGGGCGACATTTGAATCTCGCGGACATAGGGAAGTAGGGCAAAGGATTGCCTTTTCCATCCCTTCGAACAGCTCTACCGGATTGGAAAGTGCATATAAAAAATGTATGATAAATTTCGGTTACAGATTGACCTATAAAAGATAAATCCCCTTTGTATTATTAGCATTACAGAATTATACTTGATTTTTTCTATTGACAAAATTTTATTATTGTTTAATATAATAAAAAAACAATCGGGATATTTTTATGAAACAAGTTAATTTTTGGACGCCGAACAGAAACTTCCCTTCTGAAATTTTATCAGAAAGGTTATTTATTACTCTTCACGATAACTCTGAAACTCATATAAATGACATAAGGAAAGTTATGAAACGGAATTATTCCGACATTTCCCCATATATGGATATTAAGTATTGTATGACAAAGGAGGATACAGTAAAACATATAAACTTAAAAAATGACCTTTTTAAAAAACGGGTTTGTTCCGAATATGCCATATACCTGAAAAATAAAAAATATATAGGGGATATTTCCTTTATCATCATTGACTATAAAACCTTGGCGGTAAGTTATTACCTTGATAAAGATTACAGGAATTTCGGATATATCAGTGAGGCATTAAAAGCGTGTGAAAAGGAAATGCAATCTCTCGGGTTTAAAAAAATGATTTTGGAAATTAATAAATTAAATTCCGCATCCATAAATGTTGCAAAAAGAAATAATTATAATTTGGAGGATTTTGTCGGACCTACCCTTATGCAAAATTATATAAAAGAATTCAGCAAATAATCATAAAATATTTTATTTTACTTTTTTATAAATTATGTTATAGTAAATTTTAGGTGTAGCGAATAGCTACATTTAGTATCAAATTAGGATACGGAGTCTGAACAGCTCTAAGATAAAGGCAAGATATAAAAATATTGTATAGGATACTCTTGTAGTATCTTTTTTTTATATCAAAACTTCCCATCTGTAAAAGGTTGGGAGTCCTATATCATACAACAGGAATATGGGTTTCCCGTATTCTAAAAGTATAGGGGTTTACTTTATCAAACTGTTCAAATTCCCGGCCTTTGTTGATACGTGGGAAAAACAGGAGAAAGAAAATGAACAGATTGAAACCACTTATATTGGTGGGGGTATGCGCATGCATATTGTCGCCATCAAAATCACAATCCGCACTTACGGATATCCTTCAAAAATATTGCGTGCCAACGGACGGCAGTAACTGCACCGGATTATCAAGGGCTACCTATAGCACATCAAGGTCAGCTTGCGAATGTTCCGCATGTAATATGTATTATGACAAGAACTCCAGAAGCTGTAAATCCTGTGCTGCCGGATATTTTTCGGACAGCAAGACTGCGACTGAATGCAAGCAAGCAGTTTGTGCAAGCGGGTATTACAGGGTTATGACCTCCGGTTGTAATTAAGTTTTTGATGAGAGGTGTGACAGTTTCACATTGTCTCACTGTCCCCTCTCTCCCTAAGTTTTTATAGCGGAGAAATCTTATGCAAAACCACCTCAACATTTTACAAGGTGTCCAGTCCGATATGTCCATCCCCCGCAGGGGGGGGGGTAAGGGGGAGGGCCCAAAGACTTACGTCTTTGAAAATTGTTGAAGGTATAAAAAATTTTTAACAACTAACTAACAAAAAGAGGAGAATATAAATGAAGACTATGAACAATTTTATTATATCTGCCGTGGCAAGCGTAGTCCTTGCCGGAGCAGAAGCAAGGGCGGACTTTATGCAATGCATACAATGTCCTGCAGGTTATCAATGTGACGGCACTAACAAAACTCAATGTTCGGCGGGAACTTATGCAACAGGAGGGGCGTCAAGTTGTTCACAATGCGGTGCGAATACTTATTCCTCCGCTGGGGCAAGCGGATGCACACCATGTGGAGAACTTGAATGGTCAAACGCCGGTGCATCACGTTGTTCCGGATTGCAATATCAAATTGAAAGTACCATAGCAGATTTAACCTATTTCTCTTATGCTGATGGAACTTCAAAAGCATATTTACAAAGCGGAACTTTACAACCTGGATTTTATCTTATAGTCCTTGGTGGTGGTGATGGAGGTCATACTAGAGACTTTCGTTCAATAGGCGCCGAATCCTTATATGGTAAAGGAGCTCAGCTTAAATATATATTTAAAATCACATCCGAAACATCTTATACTATTGCAAGTGCATCTGCTGGGGATCCTGTAGATAGTGAGGAATACATTTATGGAAGCCCCTCAGAGCGCAATGTAGCAACAGGTGGAGGAGGTGGAGCTTGGGCTACAATAGGCGGAACAACTTATATCGCTGGTGGTGGAGGTGGTGCTCCAGCTACTATTCTCTATAGCAGAGTAGGTGCTTCCGGTGGTGGTGGCGGTGCTGTTGGTAGAGGCGGAAATGGAGGATATAATTGTGGTGATGATGAGTGTAACGGTTCGGGAGCTCCAGGAGGTTCTTCAGGACAGGCGTATTGTAATGGTTCTGCTAATTGTTATAATTTCGGCACAACACCGGGAGCAAACGGACATGATTCATCTTCAAGCTGTTATACAGCATCAAATAGTAATTCATACGGTGGTGTCGGTGGTATAGTATCTGAGATACAATGTCCCGGATTTTCTTTATTAGATTGGGGGGATGATGATACACCTGCTTTGTATTGGCAAAAACCTACTGACGGTAAAGTATCTCATTCCGACAATACCAGCGGACATTTTGCCGATAAACTTTGTAAGAATTGCGCAAGATTATATAAAATTAAATAATCCGCAATACCACCTTAACAACTCCCTCCTTGTGAGGGAGTTTTTTTTATAATGAATTATTTCATTTTGTGCATGCCTACGAGTGCGGGGGCGTCCGCCTTTTACAAGGATAAAAAATAGTCAGACAACGGGACCGCAGGTCCTAGCACCTGCCCCAAGGGGTCGCCTTTTAACAAGGCGGAGAGTATAAAAAAGCCGGACTATGCCAACCGCCCTGCTCTAAACTTTTCTGTTTTTAAAACTGTGGATACAGCCGCAATAATTTTGTCGGTAGATATTATTTTCCGCAATTATTTCTCGGGCGCGTTCTTGAAGACCTTCGCGTCGCCAATTAACATTAAGGTATGGGAAGTTTTGCGACTTTGAAACCTTTTGCGCTACGGCATCGACCTGCTCCAAACTTTTCCAGCGGGAAACGGCAAGAGTAGATGTGAAATAATCGAATCCGTTTTGATTCGCGTAAATTGCCGTCTTTTCCAAGCGAAGGAAGAAACAGGCGGAGCATCTTGCACCTCTTTCGGGGCAATCTTCCAACCCTTTGGTTGCGGTTTCATAATCGTTAGGGGTATAGTCGGTATCTATGACCGGGATATGGTAAAGGTCGGCAATCCTTAAAACCTCGGATTTGCGTTTTTCGTATTCTTCCCTTGGGTAAATATTGGGGTTATAGAAAAACAGGGTTGCGTTTATGTTGTTTTTATGCAAAAACTCTACGACCCCGCAACAACAAGGTGCGCAACATACCAATACCAAAATTTTACCTTTTATATCGACAATATCTTTACTTAACATTTGACAGTTTCCTTTTTATGTAATATTTTAATAATAAGAGTATATTTGTAAAGGAATTTTTTATGAGGAAATTATTTTTATTAGGAGGATTTGTTTTGGCATCAAGCTCGGCTTTTGCTAACGGATTTTCCATTTATGACGACAAACAACACTCGGTAACGGTGGACGGGTATTTGGCGGGATATACCGTTTATAATGATAAGTCTGACCCGGGACAGAATAAAATTGATTTCGCCGGATATGGGGAAATTCACTTTACAGCAGAAAAGAAAGTTAATGCGAACAATGTGTTCGGTGCCTATGTTGAATTGGAAACAAATCCGTATCATACACATAAAGATAGAGTCTTTGAAGAAACTTATATATATGGTGA
>CAZHAL010000006.1:0-21286 GCA_964530355.1 uncultured Bacteroidales bacterium
CTTTGGGTATGACTACAAAAGAAGTTTTAACAAAAATTTATGAACTTAAAAAAGACGGAAGTCTTGACAGATTCCTTAATGCAAACAGCAATCCGATTGATTCTATTGCAAAGATGAGTGATATACTTAAAACAACGGAAAATGTTTATACTCCTTCCGGTGTTGTGAAATTTAACAAGGTTCTTGTATATTCAAAAACTTTGGAAAACGGTAATATGATTGTTGATAAAGCAAATAAGGATTATATTGTTTATCCTGTCAGTGATAAAAAGGCTGAAAATATTTATGCGTTGGAACTTTCCAGTCGCAGACTCGGTAATATAATACCTATGCGTTCTATACTTTTTGTTGATGGTAATCAAGGGGTTAGAAGCGGGGATATTGCCGTTCAGGTCCTTAAAGATATGGGTGATAAAATGGAAATTCGTTTTGTTTCCGTAAGAGAGGATATAGACGGTAAATTTTATGGTATTATGTTTAATCCGGATGAAAAAGTTGAACTTAATTCAAATGAAATCAGCAAACTTCAAAGAGTTGTGCTTATTTCAATGAACTAGTTTTAAATTTTTAATGAGGGGGAAGAAATTGTTTTAAGGCAATTTCTTTAAATTTGATGGCAGATAATGATAAAAATAAAGTAAGTTTTACTGAATTCCAGGCAAAGGAAAAAGCTATGGCTGTTGGTAAAAAGTATCTTAACCTTTTCCATCAGTTGCATGTTATTTCCGCCGGGCTGACTGCTTTGAACAAAGATTTTATCTCTTTGCCGGATGAGGTTGTTGCGATTTTGCCGGAGCTTTCCGGCGGGGCGAAATTCAGCCAACATATCCAAAACCTTAAAGACGGGATAACTCCTATTGATAAAATTGATTTTGACCTTTTGCCATTTGGACCGGAGGTTTTTGAGGATACAAAACTCCTTGAAAAATATGTGCAATACGATACCAAGATAAGTGGTGTTAAAAAATTGGAGACTCAAGAAGTTTCCGATGTGAAAAAGGAGATTACAAAGGAAGAGGTTGAAGAAAAGGCAGAGGCTGAAAACACAGCGGTGGAAAGTGATTTGGCAAATGCTAATTCAAAGGTGATATTTGACCTTCTTCGTAAATTCCAAAATAATCCGAAGGAGTTGGAGGCATTTAAGTCAAAGGAAGAAGTTCGTGATTTCGGTCCGGAATGGAAATCAAAAATTTCTGATTTGATTTCGAAATCCGATGCTCCGGACAAGGCTAATTTGAAGAAGATTTTTGACGGGCTTTGCGTGTTTGATTATGCTCTTAATATATGGCAGGAATGTGTTGCGTTGGCAAAAAATCCGCGGTTAAAAAGCAAGGAGGAGATTGCAGCAAAACTTCCTGAATATAACAAATATTTGAATATGTTCGGGGCAAGCGGTAAAAGTTTGTATGAAAAAATTGCTGTTTTAACAAAGTAAGGGTGCAATATGGATTTCCTTCAAAAAATATTAAAAAAGAAAGTTGGTGTTCAGGATGTTTTGAATGCCCTTGAAAATTTTTCAAATGATGTGAAATCGTTGAATGAAATTTCGTCTGTTGCCTTATTATTTTTCGGGGTTAATTGGAAATTTAACTTGGAAATGTATATCAGCACCATGGATGCCGAGGATAGGAAAAAATATCTTCCTATGATACGGAATGTCCTTACTTTTGATAAGGCTTTGTCGCTTTGGATGTCGGCGCAACAAGTGTTAAAGGGTGCGAAACCTTTGTCCGCAGATGTTATTAAAAACATAGGTGAGTATGAGGAATATTTGCCTAAGTTCGGTGTGGAAGGGGTAAGACTTCTTGATAAATTAAAATCTAAACTTAATATTGCTGATGATACTGTTGTCCTGTCAAAAAAAGAGGTGGTTGATAAAAAGGATGATGAGGTTGATGTCAGTGTGGAAGAGGTTGTCCCTGATGATGCGGAAGATGATGTCGTTGAGGAGGTTTCCGTTGTCAAAGAAGCAGAAGAGCAACCTGTGCGAATTTTAAAGCGGGTTTCAAGTAAGGAATTGGAAGAGGGGGTTTTTGTAAAACTTCCTAAAACAAAAGAGGTCGCTTTGAAGGATGAAAAAGAGGATGCCGAAGTTGAACATATTGAGGTGGAAGAATCAAAATCCGAACCGGTTGATGTGTCAAAGGAAGATGTAAAATCCTGGGATTTGGAAAACTTTGTTAGGGTATATTCGTTTGTTCCGCAAATTCGCGAGGTGATGTCCGCGATATCTTTGTTCAAAAATGCGAATTCGTTGGAGGAATATCCTTACTATGGCTTTATCATTGATGTGATAGATTATTTAATTTCTCAGGCTGAAAAAATACTTTCAACCGAATCGGAAGATGTGGTCCTTAAATACTTTAAGGGTGGCAGGAGCGAGCTTGAAAGCATTATAAGTATGTTTAAACAGCAAAAAAATGAGGAAGTTGTTATTTTGCCGGCCTCTTCCGATGCGGAAATTGATAAAAAAGAATATGAAATTAAAGAGGATTAAATTTTTACTGGTATTTATTAAAAATACCATATAAAATATAGTTTAAGTGAGGTAAAAGTGAAATTTAATAAGTTTATATATGCGGTAAGTTTGATTTTGATGGCGTCATGTTCTGATGATTTCAGCAATAATAATTCGTATGTGCCGTATGTTGAAAATACCTCTTATGATATAAAAGTTAATGATTATGTTCCTGTGTTTGATAAGTTGCCGTCAAGAACACTTGAAAATGTAGAAAAGTTTAATTTGGAAACTCCGCTTCGTTGTGAAGTAGATTGGGAATCGCAATCCATTATTTCCTCCCAACCGTTTGCAAGACGTGATTTTTCTTTGCAACGTGTGGATAAGGGGGATCCGCTTCCTGCTTTAAAGGTGGAAAATTTATCGTTTGAAAAGCAATCCGTGGATGAGGTATTAAAAACTCTTCTTAAAAATACGGGAATACAGGTTTATGCAACCGACGGTTTTTATAAAAAAATTTCGCCAACCGATGTCAGTGGTGATTTAACAAAGGTTGTTGATTTGATAACCTCTCTCGGTGATGTATATTATTCCTATGATAACAGGATAAAGCGTATAACACTTCGTAAATATGCAAAGTGGAATTTGCATGTGCCGTTGTCGGCTGATGTTATACTTGCGATGGAGGATGCTCTTCGCGGTGCGGATATTGATGATATAGTCGTTGATTGGGAAGATAAGATGATTATTTTCCAGGGGGATGTTATTGTTGAAAATAAGGTCAGGAATATTGTAAATAAGTTTGCAATAGAAAATTATTTGTTGGCGTTTGATATTGATGTTTATCGTATTTATCCGAAAAGTTTGGACAGCTCTATTTTTTGGATGAATATTTTGGAGGCATTCAATACAGGCTCGATAAAGCTTTCGCAAAAGGGTGTTATCGGGCGTGCTCTTGTCGTTTCATCGAATTTTAATCGTGACAGTTTGTATGAGTTTTTGAAACCTCAATCAAATGTTGTTTTGGTATCAAGCGGAACTTTTATTACTCCGGACAGATGGCAGGGTCGTTTTGATATAGGTCGTTGTGGGCGTGAGGTCAGGTTGGAAACGGATCTTAATATTTTAACGCAATCTCAATTCTATCCGAATGATAAAAATGTCGGTAAACTTGATTCGACTATCGTGCTTAGGACTTCTAACGGTGATATTGCGAAATATACGGTGCCAAGCAGGCTTGGTGACAATATCCTTATTATCGGTATTCCGACACAATATTTTGTTAAGGGTAAGGAAACTATTATCCCACCTAATGCGGAATTGGTTGTGTTAATAAGTCCTAGGATTATAAAAATTGTTCATCCGTTGAAAGATGCAAAGTAAGGTTTTTTATGGGTATTAAATATTTTGAATTTTTGGTTGCGTGGCGTTATTTGAAATCGAAAAGAAAAGATGGCTTTATTTCTATTATTTCGTGGCTTTCTCTTATCGGTATTATGTTAGGGGTTGCAACTCTTATCATAGTAATGTCCGTTATGAACGGGTTTAGGGAAGAAATGCTTTCTAAAATTTTGGGTATGAACGGGCATATTACGGTGATGTCTTCCTTTGTTCGGGAATTTGAAAATCCGGACAGGGTTGTGGAGAAAATTCGTTTTTCTGATTTATCAGGCTATATTAAAAACAAAGATTTCATAGTTCCGATTATTGAAAATCAGGTTATGATGTCGTCGGAGGGAACATCACTTGGCGGAATGCTTCGTGCGATGAAGCCGGAGGATATGGCGAAACTTTCCCCTTCGTTTAAAAGTGTTTACGGGCTTGATATGGAGGGAAGTGATTTTCCAAAGTTGGAAGCCGGTGATATTGTTATAGGTTATCAGCTTGCAAATAAACTTGGTGTTGATATAGGTGATGAGGTTACTCTTGCAACGGCAAAGGGTAATATTACTGCTTTCGGGACTATACCTCGGATTAAATCTTATCGCGTGGGGGCGGTGTTTAATACCGGTATGTCTATGTATGACAGCGGGTTTGTGTTTATGCAACTTGATGATGCGCAAACTTTTTTCAATTTAGATAATAAAGTTTCGCATATAGAGGTGTTTTTGAATAATCCCGATGATTCAATGGTTTTTGCGGAAAAGGCGAAAAAAATTGTGACTCCGGCGTTTAGGGTTTATACATGGCAAAGTCAAAATTCTTCGTTTGTGTCTGCGCTTAATGTAGAAAGAAACGTTATGTTTTTGATTTTGACGCTGATTATTTTGGTTGCATCGTTTAATATAATTTCTTCGCTTGTGATGCTTGTGAAGGATAAGGCACATGATATTGCCGTGTTTAGGACTATCGGTGCGAGTAAAGGCAATGTGATGCGAATCTTTTTTGTTGCCGGCAGTTTTATCGGTGTTGTAGGGACTATGTTGGGAGTTATGCTTGGACTTCTTATAAGCTTTAATATTGAATGGGTAAGGCAGGCATTTCAAAAATTAACGGGGACAAAGTTGTTCCCCGATGATGTGTATTTTTTAACGGAGCTTCCGTCAAAGGTAGAAGCAACGGAAGTATTTTGGGTTGTTGTGATGGCTCTTTTGATTGCATTTTTGGCAACGCTTTACCCTTCGCGAAAGGCGGCAAAACAAGAACCGATAGATGTTTTAAGGTATGAATAAAATGGAAAAGAAAACTGTTTTGGAATTGGTTGGTCTTAATAAATCCTATAATCAAGGGCAAAGTAAGATTGTGATTTTAAAGGATGCTTCGTTTTCCATAAAGCAGGGTGAGATTGTTGCCCTTATCGGTCCGTCGGGAACCGGAAAATCTACGCTTTTATATACGGCAGGTTTGCTTGATAAGGCGGATAGCGGGGATGTTATTATTGACGGGCAGAATACTTTGAAGCTTAATGATAATCAAAGGACGAAACTGCGCCTTAAAAAAATAGGGTTTGTGTATCAACAGCACAATTTGTTTGCGGATTTTACGGCGGCGGAAAATGTGATGTTGCCTCTTTTGATTGCCGGGTATAGTAAAAAGGTTGCGTTTGATATGGCGAAGGTGCATTTGGAGAAAATGGGGCTTGGTAACAGGATAAATCACCGACCTATGGAGATGTCCGGTGGGGAACAGCAAAGGGTTGCGATTGCAAGGTCTGTTGCGAATTCGCCTATGCTTCTTCTTGCGGATGAGCCAACCGGAAATTTGGATCCGTATAATTCGGAATTTGTGTTTGAAAATTTGATGGCGCGTGTGAAAAATGAGGGGATGACTGCGTTTATTGCGACTCATAACCCTATACTTGCGAAGAAGATGGATAGGAAAATTGCCCTTGTCGATGGGAAGTTGGTTGATATAGATTTGAAGGAAAATGTCAAAGTTTTGGAAAACTCCTCTATCGGGAAGCGTATTTTAGAGGCGTTTAAGTAATTAATTTTACAGATAAATTTTTTTTGGTTTAAATTCTTCTTGATTTTTATTTTTACTTCTATATTATCATATAAATATTTTTTTCGAAAATTTTAAAAGAGGTATAAAAATGCATATGAATAATAATATTGTAAATGTGAAAGTTAAACAAAAGAATATGGTTGCTAAGAATGCAAATATTTTGAAGGAATTATTGTTGAAGGAATTTTTGGTTAAAATGCAAGAATATAAAATTTTGCTTTCTAATCCAAGATCTTTTGAGTTAGATAAAGAGTTGGATGTTTATTATGGTTTTGATTATAAATTTATATCCAAGTTGGAAACAATTTTAGACAGGCGTGATGTTAAAGAAATCAGCTATCTTGAAAATAAACTTCTTTCAAATGAAGATGAAACTTCAAAGTTGCTTTCAAGAACGTTAGAATTATATCTTTACACTAAAATGAGATAATTTCATCCATTTGTTGCGGTGGATTTTCTTCTTTCTGTTTTCTTATTGAATCTTCGTATAACTTTAAATCTTCTAATTCTTCATCGTTTAGAAGGTTTAAGGTTTGCAAGATTTTTGCGGCGGTTAATTGTTCCGCGTCACGACGGGATGGACCTTCGGCAATTTCGGTTGTTTCACCGATTGTGCAGGAGACTCTGAATGTCGGTTGATGTGCGGGACCTATTTTTTCAAGAAGTGTGTATACAGGGTAAGTGTTGTATGTTTTTTGTGTGTATTCCTGTAGCTTTGTTTTTGAATCCTTTAATGGCGTTTTTGATTTTTCGATGTTTTCCGCCCAGATGTTTTTGATTATGTTGAATGCGGTTTCAAATCCGCTGTCAAGGTAGATTGCGCCAAGTAATGCCTCGGTCGAATCGGCAAGGATATTTTTGTTCTTGTGTCCCTTTCTTTTTAATTCCTGTTGTGAAAGTTCCAACAAATCGGAAATATAAATTTTTTCGGCGATAGCAGCCAACGTTTTTGTGGATACCAAGGTTGAATGGCGAATTGCAAGTGAGCCTTCGTCTTCCAACGGATAGTTTTCGTATAGTATTGTTGCGATAGTAAGGTTTAAAACTCTATCGCCCAAAAATTCCAATCTTTGATTGTTTTCAAGACGGTTTTTTGTGAAACTTGAATGAGTAAGAGCACGTTTTAAAAGAACAACTTTTTTAAAACGATAGTTTAAAATTTCACAAAAATCGTCATAGGTTATTTTTTTCTTTTTATGCTTTTTCGGTGTTGCAGGTTTTGGTGCATAAATATCATCAACAATAGTTTCTTTTATCATTTTTTTTACTTTATTTTATTTAAAATTCGTTCATATCTAACAGGTTTAAAGTATTTCCATATCTCAAATAAATTTACGGAATTATTATGAGAATAGAAAATCAGGTTTGCGTGTCCGATAAGGTCGCGGCGGTGGATATATCCGACTTCGTTTAAAAAACGGCTGTCTTCTGACATATCACGATTGTCGCCCATCATAAAGTAGTGATCCTCCGGCACGACATATTCCGGTGTATTATCCATTTGTTCCGAATCGCTTATTTCAATTACGAAATGTTCCTTTCCGTTCGGAAGGGTGTATTTGTATTTGTTAAGCTCTATTGCTTCACCGTTGAAATTCGGAATTTCCTTATATGCTATACTGTATTGATCCTTTTTAAGAGGATGTCCGTTTAAGTATAGTTTTTTTGTATCAATTACGGTTAGTGTTTGAGCATCCTGTGTCGTGATAGTGATGCTGTCGGATTTCCGTAAATTATATGGAAGGTTTACGATGAAAAACTTATCAATATATTCGCGTTTTAATGGCTTTCCATTTATATGGAGGATACCGTTTTTCATTTTTATTCTGTCGCCGGCACGACCGATAAGTCGTTTTATGTAGTTATCGGGTTTGCCCTTTATTTTTTTGAAAACTACCACATCACCGATTTCAGGTTCGGTGAAAAATATTCTGTCCTTTATTATAGGGAGCGAGAATGGAAATGATTGGCGTGAATATCCGTATGAAAGTTTTGATACGAATAAATGATCGCCGACAAGCAAGTTCGGTATCATGGAATCAGACGGAATGTGAAAAGGTTCTATTGCAAATGTCCTTATCACTATTGCAAGGATGGCTGCCCAAAAAATTGCCTTTACAGTTTCTTTAAATTCCTCAGATGCTTTCTTTTTCTTTTTTGCCATTTTTCCAACTTAGTTTTTATAAGAAATCATAATATTTATATAATAAATCAAATTGAAAAAAATACAATGATAAAATTAAATTTATTTAGTTAAATCGAAAATTTCACCACGTATTTCATCAAGCCCGGTTCCGTTTTCACTGCTGGTCGCAATTATTAATGGGTGCATAGCGGGGTGTTCGTTGTAAATGGATTTTGTTTTTTCACTTATATCATTTAATTGGGTGGCGGAAATCTTATCTGTTTTTGTAAGGACTATTTGATAATTGACGGCGGCTATATCAAGCATTTCCATCATATCCGTGTCAATCTTTTTTATGCCCTGGCGCGAATCGATAAGTAAGAAAACACGGCGAAGTTGTGCGCGTCCTTTTAGGTAAGTGTTGACGTTGTTGTTCCAAGATTTGACTATTTCCTTTGGTGCCTTTGCAAAGCCATAGCCGGGTAAGTCGACAATCATAATTGTATCGGGTATTTGGAAAAAGTTTAATGTTTGTGTGCGTCCCGGTGTTGATGATGTTTTTGCAAGGTTCGGCGTTCCAAATATTGCATTTATAAGGGATGATTTTCCGACGTTGGAGCGACCTATGAATGCGATTTCGGGTAGTATTGTCGCGGGAATTTGAAAAACGTCGGGAAAGCTTCCTATAAATGTTGGTTTGTTTTTTAAAAAGTCCTTTAATTTCATAGCATACCTATCTTATAAATTTTTGTTGAATGATACTTAGAATATTATTTACTGTCCAATAAAGGATAAGTCCGCTTGGAAGACCGGCAAACATAATTGTGAAAATTAATGGTAGGAATTTCATAATTTTTGCCTGTGCCGGATCAGCGGACATTGCCGGTTGCAATGATTGTTGTATATACATTGTTATACCCATTATTATAGGGAGTATTCCAAGGTGTGGAAGCCATGTCCATGGTTCAAACGGTAAAAGTCCGAATAGGTTAAATATAGTTGTCGGATCCGGTGCGGATAAATCCTGTATCCAGCCGAAGAATGGGGCTTGTCGCATTTCTATGGAAATGACAAGGGATTTATAAAGTGCGAGGAATACAGGTATTTGTATAAGTAATGGAAGACAGCCGGATAGCGGATTTACGCCGCTTTTTTTGTAAAGCATTGCAAGCTCTATATTCATTCTTTGTTTGTCGTTTGCGTATAGAGTTTGGATACGTTTCATTTCCGGTTGCATCTTTTTCATTTTTTCCATACTTTTGAATGATTTTTGTGCGATTGGGAAAAGAAGTGCGCGAATCATTATTGTGAAAAGTATGATTGCCAAACCGAAGTTGCCTGTTAATTTATCAAGCCATTTTAGTATTACGGTGAATGGTTTTGAAAGTATGTAGAAATATCCGTAATCTATTACCAAATCAAATTTCGGAATGTTGAATTGTTTTTCGTATTGGGAGATTATAGATGAAACTTTGGCTCCGATATAAATATGTGAAGTTATTTCTTCGGATGAATTGGTTCCTACGGTTACCATATCTTCGACATAATCTGCCTGGAATTGTTTATAGTTTGCCAAGGATTTAGGTTGCGGGATTTCACCCTGTGATAAATCCAAAACTCGGGCGGTGAAATTTTTTGTCTGTCTCGGGATAAGTATGGTCATAAAGTAATCGGAGCCGAATCCCAGCCAGCCGTTGTTTGATGAAAATTCCGCAGTTTTTTCTTTTGTGATTTTGTTATAGGTGTGTTCCTCCAATGTTTTATCAAGGAAGCCTACGAATCCTATGTGAGAGGAGGTTGGCTTTGCATACATATTGTGTGCGTATACGACCCTTGCGTAAGGGAAAAGTTCGATAGGTGATTTTGAATTGTTTATAATTTTATCCTTTACGGTCAGCATATAGTTTTCATCAAAGGATAAATTGCGAATGAAATTTACACCGTTTTTATTGGTCCAGGAAAGGGAGATGGAATTATTTGTTTTTGATAATATTTTCCATTTTGTTTCGTTGGTTGGGATTATGTTTGTATCATCGGGGTTGTTTGATAGGAATCCGAATTCTATGTATGATGATTTTTCATCTGTGTCCTTGTTCTTTACATATTTTAAAAGTTCTATGTTCGGGGATTTCGGGTCTATGCTTTGTTTATATTTAGTAAGTGTTACATCGTCAAGGCGAAGACCGACAGAGTTGAAATTTCCCGTTAAACTTTCTGTTTTAAATGGGGTTAGTTTTCGTTCGATTTCCCTTTTATTTGTTTGCGGGATGTTGATTGATTGTTTTGCATCCTCCTTTTTCCCGAAAATCAGTTGAAAGATTATCAATACGGAAAATACGTATATGAAGGTTTTGAAAAAGCTTGGTTTTTGTTTTGATGGGGTTATGTTTTTTTCCATTTAATTCTCCTTTGATTTTGTGGGTGGAAGATCAAGTCCTCCCTTTGAAAACGGATTACATCTTAAAATACGTTTTATTGTTAAACAGCTTCCTTTTAATATACCAAAATTTTTTAAAACTTCAATAGAATAATCGGAACATCTTGGAATAAAACGACAGTGGTATCTGCCTCCTATTATCGGAGAGATAAAGGTTTGGTAAAACTTTATTAAAAGTATGGCTATGTTTGTAAGTATTTTGTTTATCATAGTTATAAATGTAGCGGTTAATTTAGGATTTTACAAGTGCTTATTTCCTCCTTATAGAAATGATTTGATTTATTGTGTAAGATATGATAATATTTCTATATATTTAGGAGTGGAATTTTACTATGAGAATTTTTATTTTATTTATTATTGTTATGGCAATTTCGGTTTCCTGTATAACTATTTTGCCCCAACGACAAGGTGAAGATGCGATTTCTTTGGAACAGCATAAGTGTGTATCCATTTACAAAAGTGCGATTATTAAAAAGTGTAATTACGATAAAAATCCCAGACAGTGTTATGATACTAATTTAAGGAAAAGTCGTTTACATATTTATGAAGAATGCGGTATCATTATAAATTAATTTTTTCTATTTCAAAAGGACTTCCGAATATAGAGAATGCCTGTTGTTTATAGCTTTGGGTTATATCGGTTATGCCAAAGAAGCGGTTGCCGTCTTTTGACAGGTTGTTTTCTATTTCCGGATGGACTTTAAGATATTGTAAAATTTTTTCAGGTATTATTTCGTCCTGTGAAATTATATCGATTGTGCGGTCGAGAATTTTTTCTGCCTCTGTCTTTATTATATCCTTATAGTGAGGGTAGTGTGTGCAGCCCAAAATTATTGCCTCTATATCCGTATTTTTAAAATTTTCCAGATAGTCGCGTATTATAGGTTGTGCGAATTTGTCTCCATTGTTTTCAATAAGCGGGACAAGCAGAGGGGCAGGGACTGAATGAAGTTTTATGTTTGTATTCAGTTTGTGTAATTCCTGTTCAAAAACGTTTGATGCTACGGTGCCGTTTGTTGCAAGGAGCCCGATAGATTTATAATTTTTTTCAATAACCGTTTCGATGGTTGGTATTACCACACCTAAAATTTTACGGTTCGGATAGTTTTCCTTTAAATATTCCTGTTGAAGACGTCTTAGCGCAGCAATGCTTGCGGTATTGCAGGCAATTATTATCAGTTCGCAATTTTGTTTTTTGAAAAGATAGTCGATGCAATTTTTTGTAAAGTTATAGATTGTTTCCTTTGAGCGGGAGCCGTATGGGACGTGTGCCGTATCACCGATATATGCAAAATTATATTGGGGCATTTTTTCGATTATTGATTTTGTTATTATAAGTCCGCCGAGACCACTGTCAAATAAACCTATGTTCATTTTCTACCTTTTAAATTTAAAGGGAGGTTTATAGCCTCCCCTTAGTTTTATTTTTTACTTTTTGTTTTTGTCGCAGGTTTAGATTCCTTTGATACAGATTTCGATTTAGTCGTTGTTTTTGACTTTGCTTTTGATGCAGATTTTTTTGTTGTCTTTTTTTCTGTATCTTTGGTGTCTGTATCAGTTGCAACTTTCTTTGTCGTAGATTTTTTTACGGGTTCGGATTTCGCACTTTCTTTTTTGCTTGCTTGTTTTATGGAAAGACGAGTTTTTCCGTCCCTTATATCTGTAACAAGGACGCGAACTTTGTCACCTATGTTCAATACATCAGTTATTTTTTTAGGTTTTTCCTCTTGGATTTCACTTATGTGAACCATACCGTCGCTGTTGCCAAGGAATGTGACAACCGCACCGAAATCCAAAATCCTTGAAACTGTGCCGTCATAGATTTTGCCGACTTCCGGTTCAACGCAAATGTCGTTTATAATATCGATTGCGATTTGGATTTCTTCCTGTGAAGTGCCGGCGATTTTTACAAGACCGGAATCTTCTATTTCGATTTTGGTATTGGACTTTTCGCAAATGCTTCTTATCACATTACCGCCGGTTCCGATGATTTCGCGAATCTTTTTAGGATTTACCTGCATTTCTACGATAGTAGGTGCGTATTTCGAAAGTGAAGCACGTGGTTTTGTGATAGCTTCCGCCATTTTGCCGAGTATGTGTTTTCTTCCGTCATGAGCCTGTGCCAAAGCCTGTTTCATAATTTCGAATGTGATAGATGTAATTTTTATATCCATTTGAAGGGCAGTGATACCGTCCTTTGTTCCGGCAACTTTGAAATCCATATCGCCAAGGTGGTCTTCGTCACCCATAATGTCGGAAAGGATTGCGAAAGTGTCGCCTTCCTTTATCAATCCCATTGCGATGCCGGCAACAGGAGCGTGAACAGGGATACCTGCGTCCATCATAGCCAAACTTGCACCGCAAGTTGTTGCCATTGATGAAGAACCGTTTGATTCCGTGACATCGGATACAACGCGGATTGTGTATGGGAATTCTTCGGCAGTCGGAAGCATTGCGTGATTTGCACGCCATGCGAGTTTTCCGTGACCTATTTCACGACGACCAGGGGAGCCGAGTTTTCCGGTTTCACCAACGGAGAACGGTGGGAAGTTATAGTGTAGCATAAATCGTTCGCCACGAACACCGTTTAGGTCATCTTCTAGTTGTTCATCATCTTTGATACCGATTGTTGCGGATACTAAGGCTTGGGTTTCGCCACGTGTGAATAGTGCGGAGCCGTGGTTTCTTCCAAGGATGCCTACTTCACATTCGATTGGGCGGATAGTTTTTGTATCACGACCGTCGATTCTTGGTTCGCCCTTTAAGATTGCAGTTCTCATAATTTCAGCTTCTAAATCAGAGAAAACTGTCGGAGCGATTTTTAATGATGTTTCATCTTCCTCATTGATAGAGGCGATTGCCTTTTCCTTTATTTCGGCAATCTTTGATGCACGTTCTTGTTTTGCCTTTATTGTGTAAGCCTTTTTCAATTCAGAACCGATTAGGGATTTGAATGATTGCATTACAGTTTCGTATTCGGCTGGGCGAGCAGGAATTTCCCATTTTTCATTTCCGACTTCCTCCGCCATTTCGGTTATAAGTTTGATGATTGGTTGGAATGATTTGAAGCCGGCTTCGACTGCACCAAGCATAATTTCTTCGGAAAGTTCGTTTGCCTCTGATTCAACCATAAGAACGCCTTCGTTTGTTCCTGCAACAACCAAATCAAGTTTTGTATTTTCCATTTGTTTGCGGGTTGGATTTATGACATATTTGTTCTTTACATATCCGACACGAGCAGCACCTATCGGTCCCATAAACGGAATGCCTGAAATTGCAAGAGCAGCAGATGATGCAATCATTGCGACTATGTCAGGATTATTTTCCTTATCATAATTAAAAACGGTTGCGATTACCTGGACTTCGTTTTTAAAAGTTTCAGGGAAAAGCGGACGGATAGGGCGGTCAATCAATCTTGATATAAGAGTTTCGTGGACTGACGGACGGCCTTCACGACGATTGAAAGAGCCAGGGATTTTTCCGCCGGATGCGAATTTTTCCTGATAGTTCACGGTAAGTGGGAAAAAGTCCTGATCTTCTTTTGGTTCTTTTGCAGCAACAACAGTTGCAAGAACCATTGTTTCACCGTAAGTTGCCATTATTGCGCCGGTTGCCTGACGTGCAATTTTTCCGGTTTGAAGGATAAGTTTTTTACCCTCCCACATAATTTTTTTTTCAACAATATTGAACATAGTTTGTTTTTTTTCGACCATAATATATTCCTTTCGTTATTCTTAGTTAATAAAACAAAGGAAGAAAGCGACTTTTCATAGTCAGAAAATACAATCCAAGTCATATTATTGGATTCTATATTCTGACTTTTCCACCTTTGCATATTTACTATATAATATATCAAATTGAGATAAAAGGGAAGAAAATAAACTTCCCTTTTTAACAATTATTTTCTGATATTTAATTTTTTAATTGTTTCTTCGTATGATTTTACATCAGTTCTTTTTAAATAGCTTAACAATTTCTTTCTGTTGTTAACCATTTTTGTAAGACCCATTTTTGATGCGTTATCCTTTTTATTTGTTTTAAAATGTTCGGTTAGGTTGTTAATTCTTTCTGTTAAGATTGCGATTTGAACAACGCTTGAACCGGTATCATTTTCACTTGTTTTAAAATCCTTTATTATGGATTGTTTTTTTTCTTTTGTTATTGACATTTTCGTCCCTTTCATAAGTTAAAAATTCGTATAATTTTTAATCGGTTATTATTGTTTTTAACTATCGCTTGAAGGGTTTGATTGTAATGGACTTGGTAAAGGGTGTTATCCCTTAGATTTTCGAAAAGATTTGATGGAAGGGCGATACCCTTTCTTAACCTTTCGTTTTGTTCCTTTGATATATCAAGAACCAAGATGTCGTTTAGTCCGTATGATACAGGTAACAAAAAATCGCCAATACAATTTCGCACATCCAACGATTTGCCTGTATTTTGCATCATTTTTTCCAGTTTGTCAAGTGATATCGAATCGTTTATGTTAAATTTGCCGTTTTGGGTGCGGTGTAGGTATGAAACATGTCCGCAAGATTTAAGGGCGGTTGCGATATCTCTACCTATGGAGCGGACGTAGAAGCCTTTGTTTGCGGTGACTTCGAATTGAAATTCAATATCCGATATTTGTGATAGGAGTTTAAGGTTGTGTATGAAATTTGGGCGAGGTTGCAACTTGAAATCTTTGCCGTCGCGTGCCAAAGTGTAAGCTCGTTTGCCGTTTATTTTGATTGCAGAATATTTTGGCGGGATTTGTTCTATTGCGCCTAAGAAAGAGGGGAGGATTTTTTCTATTTCCTCCTTTGTCGGGATATGAGTGGAGGTGTTTATGATTTCGCCTTCGTTATCATCGGTAGCAGTAGAGGTGCCGAAAGTGATATTGAATATATAAGTTTTTTTACCACTCATTTGGAATTGTATAGTCTTTGTAGCTTCACCAAGGGCGATAGGGAGAACTCCGGTTGCGAGCGGGTCCAGGGTGCCGGTGTGACCGATTTTGACCTTTCCGAATATTGGGAAAAGTATTTTTTTTATTTTGAACAGTGTGTCGTTGGAAGATATTCCCAGCTCTTTATTTATATTTATAAATCCGTTTAACATCAGAATCCCTAGTTTATAAGATTTTTTATTTCATATAAAATTTCAAGTGCAGATTTAGGAGTAAGCTCGTCAGGATTTATTTCATGCAATTTTTTTTCTAAGGTTTCAAGATTTTTGTTCGTTTGTATTTTTGATTCTGAAATTTTTTCGTATGAAAATAAATCCATTTCATTTATTTTTTTGATTGCATTTTTTGTTTTTGCAAGGTTTTCATCGGATTCAAAATTATCCAAGATTTGGCTTGCCCTTTGAATAACCGTGTTAGGTATGCCGGCAATTTTTGCAACATGGATACCATAGGATTTATCGGCGACGCCCTTTTTGACCTTATGAAGGAAAATTATGTCGCCGTCGTATTCCTTTATATCCATGGTATGGGCGCTTACGTTTGAAAGTTTTGATATGCTTTCGGTTAGTTCGTGATAGTGGGTTGCGAATAATCCGCGACAACGGTTTATGTTGTTTAAATATTCAAGGACGGCCCATGCGATTGAAAGTCCGTCGAATGTTGCAGTGCCGCGACCTATTTCATCAAGGATTACGAAGGAGTGTTCGTCCGCTTGGTTTAGGATAGTGGCGGTTTCGCTCATTTCTACCATAAAGGTTGATTGTCCGCGGGCTAGGTTATCGGAGGCGCCGACACGGCTGAATAATTTATTTACTATACCTATATGGGCGGAGGTCGCAGGGACGAAAGAACCTATCTGTGCCATAATTATGATTATTGCATTTTGGCGTAAAAATGTTGATTTACCAGCCATATTAGGACCGGTAAGAATCCAAAGTTTGCTTTGGTCATCTTTGTTTTCCAATATGCAATCGTTTGGTATGAATGTGGAGGCTTGTTTTTTTATGTTTGCCTCTACTACCGGATGGCGACCGTCAATAATTTCGAATGCCAAGCTGTCGTCAATTATCGGTTTTGTATAGTTGTTTTCAAGTGCGATAGTTGCGAGGTTTGTGAATACATCAATTTGTGATATGCTTTCGGAAAATTTTTCAATGTCGTCGTGTGCCATTAAAATATCATCGCAAAGTTCCTTAAACAAACTTAGTTCAAGGGATACATATTTATCATTTGCAAGAAGGATTTTTTGTTCTATTTCGGTTAGTTCTTGGGTTGAAAAGCGAACACAGTTTACAAGTGTTTGTCGGTGGGTAAATGTTTTATTTTCCATAAGCAAGGTTGCTTGTTTTACGGGGACCTCTATAAAATAACCGACAATGTTATTATATTTTATTTTAAGGTTTGCGATACCTGTTTCAAGGGCGTAATTTGATTGTAAATCAAGGATTATTTGTTTTGTATTTTGTTGAATGTTTTTGTATTCATCAAGTGTTACATTATAGCCCTGTTTTATAAATCCGGAATCCTTTACATTTAACGGAGCATCGTCGATGATTGCATTGTTTAGTTTTTTTGCAAGAGGTGAAAAATCACGTAGTCCGTTAAGTATCTTTGTAAGCGGATTTTCGATTGCGGTTTGAAGATTTTCCTCCAATAACTCCTTTATATATTTTGAAAGTCGTAATGTCCGTTCGATATTTTGCAAATCACGCGGACCGGCGCGGTTAAAAGTTATTCGTGTTATTATCCTTTGGATATCAGAAATTAAGGTAAGTTGTGTTCTGATTTGTGATAATAAATCGGTGTGTTCCGTAAAAAATTCCACTATATTCAAACGCTCGTTTATTTCATCCTTGTTTGCAAGCGGGGATGTTAAAATATTACGTAAAAGTCGGCGTCCCATGGACGTTTGTGTTTTATCAAGTATTTCAAAAAGGCTTGAATCCTTAATATTTTCATCATTGATGTTGTTTAGTATTTCAAGGTTTCGCATTGAAAATGCATCAATTTGAAGGAAGTCGGAATTTATTTCCTTTGTTGGGAATTTTAAGTTTGGTTTGCTTCCTATTTGGGTTATGGATATATAGTTTAATATTGCACCGCAACAGGACAGTTCGTTATCGGTTAAATTACCGTAAGAATCAAGGGTGGATATTTTAAACAGTTCGCATAGATTTTGTTTTGCGTTTATCGGGTCGAAAAAGCTTTCCGGTTTTATGACAAGTTTTTGTTTGTGTTCGGTAATTAAGTTTTCGAACTTTTGTGATTTTAATAATGTGTCGGGGATTATTATTTCGGCCGGATTTTTGATAAGCAAGAATGATTGAAGTTCCGATATGGCATTATCGTCCCAACTTTGTAATATAAAATCGCCGGTGGATATGTCGGTTGATGCAACGGTGACTTTTGTATTTAAACCTTCGCTAACATATATTGAACAAAGGTAGTTGTTAAGTGAGCTGTTCAACAAATTGTCTTCGGTTAGGGTGCCGGCTGTGATAATGCGGGATACTTCGCGTTTGATTACAGCCTTGTTTCCACCGCGAAGTTTTGCCTCCTCCGGGGTTTCCGTTTGATCGCAGATTGCGACCTTGTATCCTTGTCTTATAAGTTTAGGCATATAAGAATCGAATGCGTGATGCGGAACACCGCACATAGGAATAGGTTTGCCGTTATATGTTCCGCCACGGTGGGTAAGGGCTATGTCCAAAGCCTTTGACGCGATTTCGGCGTCCTCAAAAAATAATTCATAAAAATCACCCATACGATACATAAGAAGGTAGTCTTTATGTTTCGCCTTTACTTCCAAATATTGAAGCATCATAGGGGTTATTTTAGTATTATTTTCCATTGACTATGCTTTTATTTTTGAATTGGTTTTAAATCTTCCGGTATTACAAGAGGATTATTTTCCGGTAAATATTCGTTGTATTTACAGTTACAAGTGCAGTTTGAAAGAACTACGCTTAAAACACAAATTGATAATATTTTATACATATTTTGCCTTTCCTTATATTGTTTCGCCGTCGCGTGTTAAAAGAACGGCTATTTTCTTTGTTTGTGGGATTTCGTATAATGTTATTGTTAATATTATCATTATAGGGACAGATAAAAACATTCCCATAATTCCCCAGATGTATCCCCATATAACAAGGGATAAGATTAGCACAAGCGGACTTAGGTTCAAACTGTTGCCGGTCAACCTTGGGTCAATAATGTTTCCGATTAAAATCTGGGTTGCGATGATACCGATGGATAATATTGTGAACGGAACAAGGGTATCGTTAAATTGCAATAGAGATAACAGTATTGGGAAAATCGATGAAATTATTGAACCTACGGTAGGGATAAAGTTTAACAGGAACATCAATATTGCCCAGAATAATGAGAAATCCAAGTTTACACTTTCCATTATTATGTATCCGATAAGGGCGGTTAGGAAGCTTGTGAAAAATTTTACAAGCATATATATGCGGATTTTTGAAAATATTTTTGTAAATACATTTTGCACTGTTTTCAAACTTTTTTTATTTGTGAATAGAAGAGGGAGTTTTTTTACCAAACTTTTTTCCTCTAAAATCAAAAATAGTAAGTAAACCAATACCATTGCAATACTGCTTAGGAAACCGGCGAAACCTTGGACTATGTAATTTATCAGTTTCGGTATGTTGATGTGTTGGATTAAATCCCTTGCATTAAGGGTTGAAATGTTGAAATATGTCATAACTTTGTCGGCTATGCTTACGATATTTTGTTGGTAAAGGCCGAATGTTTTTGATACTTCGTTTATATTGGATTTTATGCCGATTATTATGAAATACATAATTGTTGCGATTGTTATTATCGCAAGTAATTTTGTTGTATGTGTCGTCCATTTCGGAAGATGTAGTTTGTTTAAAAATAATTCCTTGAAAGAATGGTCAATGATATATATTATACACCAGAAAAATAAAGCTATTACAAAAGGAAGAAATATATTTTGTGTTGTTTTTAATACATATAGAATCAAGAATAGTAATATTATATTTAATGATATATTTTTTCCGTGCATTTTTTATCCCCATCAGATTTTAGAATAAAATTATGATAGCACACAAAAAAAATTCTTTCAATAAAAAAGGACTTTGAAATATCAAAGCCCTCTTTTTTTATATGAAGTTCTTTATAGTATACTTATTGATATAGCATATTCATTAATGCGGACATAACCCATACTGAGTATAAAACGAATGTTATACCTATTATAAGGAATGTATATCCGAAGAATGATAATACTTTTACTATAGGACTGTAATATTTTTTCAATAGGTCTGTGTTCAAAAGTATTATTTGGACAATGTTAAATCCTGCTATGTAGATAAAGAACCTAATTATTCTTTGGATTGATAGGGTTGCTTCCGGTCCTTGTTGCGCTTGGATAGCAACTGTTGTGTATGGGATTAAAGCAATAACTACAAGTAGGACGATATACAATAATTGTCTTCCTATATTTTTACCAAAAAATGCACCAATCTTTTTCATACCGGTGAACTTTGGTTCATATTGATTATCATTTGCCATATCGTTTGCAGGTGTAAAGAATGCAAAGAATGGTTTACAGATGATTGTTCCTACCAAAGAATAAAAACCGCTTATTCCCAAAGAATGTGCACGTTTGTATCCGACAGATATTATCATAAGCATTACTATTGTAAGTATAGCAGTGACAACATATTCAATTATTAAGTTTTCAGGTAAGAATGAACTTATAAGTTGAATTATCAAGCTTATTACAGTTAATATAAATGTTGCGCCAAGGAATAATTCCTTTGAAATATTACCGTTGAATGAAAATAGGAAATTTAATAATCCCTTTTTCCCGTTTGTTGTTTTTACTGTTGGTTTTGCAACGGATTTTGTCTCAGGTTTCTTTGCAGCAGCCTTTACAGTTTTGTTTGTATTAGTCATCTTTTTTGAAGATGGTTTAGATGTTAATTTTTTAGCAACCATTTTTTACTCTCCTTAGTTGTTTGTTTAACTGTTTTATTATAATAGTAAATTTTGCAAAAAGCCAGTGAAATATTTTATTTTCCTTTTTCAATTAAATATTTACAGATATTTGCATCTGATATGGGATAGATTTTGAAAACTCTTTCCACTTTGTCAGGGTTGAGTTCGGCCAATTCTTTTAGCTTTTTAAATTTGTTTTCGGCAAATTGAATGGCGTAATCATCCTTTATATCATATTTTTTGGATAATACTTTTGATAAAACTATAATAAGTTCTTGGATTTGAGACAGGTTGCTCGGTTCCGGTTCGTCGGATGACGGTTGTTGATTTTGTAAAGAGTTCAGATTTGCATCTGCGGATTTCATTTTTTTTACCTTTCATTTTTATTTAATATTGATTTAATCAGATTCTTATTATAAAGTAAGAAAAAAAATAAACAACAGGAAAATTATAATGGGACTTAAATGTGGAATTGTGGGACTTCCGAATGTCGGAAAATCTACTTTGTTTAATGCGCTTACACAAACTATACAGGCGGAATGTGCGAATTATCCGTTTTGTACGATAGAGCCAAATTCTGGGGTCGTAAGTGTTCCTGATGAAAGATTAATTAAGCTTTCTGAGGTTGCTAAATCAAAGGAAATTCTTCCTACAAAGCTTGAATTTGTGGATATTGCTGGACTTGTGAAAGGGGCAAGTAAAGGAGAGGGGCTTGGTAATCAATTTTTAGCAAATATTCGTGAGGTTGATGCGATTATTCACGTTGTTCGTTGTTTTGAAGATGGGAATATTATTCATGTTGAAAATGATGTTAATCCTCTTCGTGATATAGAAATTATAAATACCGAATTGATGCTTTCTGATATGGAATCGCTTCAAAAA
>CAZHAL010000007.1:0-21177 GCA_964530355.1 uncultured Bacteroidales bacterium
TTTTAAAAGGATAAATAATAACAAAAATAACAAAAGACAAAAGGGTATTATGTATGTAATACCTTTTTTTTATTTTCAAAAATTCCTTGCTATAAATTTAAGAATTGTTATAATCCTTTACATAAATAGTATAAGGATTTTTTATGAAAAAAGTTTGTGTTGTAATTCCTACCTATAATGAAAAGGGGAATGTTGAAGCTCTTATAAAAGAGGATTTAAAGCTCAATCCCGATATTTCTATTTTAATAGTTGATGATAATTCTCCGGACGGGACGGGTAAAATTGTTGATGAAATTATAAGTAAAAATATTTATGACGGCAGAGTTCATATTATGCACAGAAAGGGTAAACTTGGTTTGGGGACCGCTTATATAGAAGGTTTCAAGTGGGCTCTTTCAAACGGGTTTGATATTTGTATATCACAAGATGCCGATTTTTCACATAATCCATGTTATATAAAGGATATGTTGGCTTTGGTTGAAAAGGGTAATGATGTTGTTATAGGTTCCAGATATGTAAAGGGTGGAGCTGTTGTTAATTGGGGATTTATCAGACGGATGATTTCTCGTGGCGGGTCGCTTTATTCCCGTATACTTTTAAGGACAAAGGTTCACGATTTAACCGGTGGTTATAATTGTTATACAAGAAAAGCACTTACAAAAATAAATCTTGATACAATTATTTCAAACGGATATTGTTTCCAAATTGAAATGAAGTTCAGAAATTTGCTTGGCGGGTTAAGGGTTGTTGAAACTCCTATTATATTTGAGGACAGACGTGTCGGTCAATCAAAGATGAGCAAGAAAATTTTCTTGGAAGCTATGGTGAATGTTTTCTTTATGGCTTTTAGGCGCGGTAAAATCAAAAATCTTATGAATTAGCATTTTTTTATTAAAATGGAGTAGGCGACGGAAATAGTTTTGAATTTTTCCTCGGCTTCTTTTGATCCGGCGTTTAAATCCGGGTGGTGTTTTTTTACCAAGATTTTATATTTTTTTCTTAAGTCCTCTTTGTTGAACGGATAAGAAAGGTTGAATATTTTAAGTGCCTCCTGTTCCTTTTTGGATAAAGGATTTACGGGTTGGCGTGTTGAACCTTTGTATCCGCTTCCCTTCATATATTTTGAATAAATTTCAAACGGGTCGTCAAGTTTGCCGGATTTTGCAAGTTTATCAAGGGATATTCCGAATTTCCAAGTTTTGCCTTGCCATGTTTCATCCTTTTTATTTTCGGCCTCTATTTCTTCAATGCTCATACCATCATAATAATTCCAGGATTTGTTATATTCGCTTACGTGTTCAAGGCAGAACCAATAGTAATCATCAAGGTTTCGGTTTTTCGGTGCGCGGTATTCTCCGGCTTTTTCACAGTCGGGGTGGTCGCATTTCCGTGTAAATTTATTATCTTTTATCATAACATTTTATTATAATATAAACTTTTGAAATAAAAAAGATTTAATTGAGTCAATTTGAAAAAAATGTTATTATTAAGTTATGAACGAGGCTTTGATAAATAATTTTTTGAATATGTTGAGTGCGGAAAAGGGTATTTCTCAAAATACCAAGTTTGCGTATAGGACTGATTTGGAAAAGTTTGCGGAGTTTTTATCGGTTGAGTGTAAAAAGAAAAATATCCTTGATACCGTAACGGATGATATCAGATATTATTTTTCATATCTTCGTGAGGATGGGATAAGTGCCAAAAGTCAAAGCAGGAAAATGTCATCGCTTAACAGTTTTTTTTCATTCTATCTTTCGGAAGGGGAGGTAAAGAAAAATCCCGTGTCTTCTATTTTTTCGCCGAAGGTGGGGAAAAGTCTTCCGAAATATTTAAGTCGTGAAGAGGTGGAAAAACTTATATCCACGGCAAAAAAAATTGATGGGGCGAGTGGAACAAGGTTGGATTTTTTGTTGGAGCTTTTGTATGCAACGGGGCTTCGTGTATCGGAGCTTGTGTCCCTTCCGTTGCTTGCATTTGTAAAGCGTGAGTATATTCAGGTTATGGGAAAGGGGGCAAAGGAGCGGTTGGTTCCGATAAATGAAATTGTCCTTGAAAAAATGGAAAAATATCTTTCTGTTCGTGACAGTTTTATTCCCAAAAATCAGACTGATTCAAAATTTTTATTTCCATCGAGCGGAAAGTCGGGGCATTTGACACGGTTTTATTTTTATAAACAGCTTAAAGATATTGCCATAGTGGCGGGTATTGATGAGGCGAGGGTGTCTCCGCATGTTTTCAGGCATTCGTTTGCATCGCATTTAATTGCCGGCGGTGCGGATTTAAGGGCTGTGCAAACAATGTTGGGGCACAGTGATATTTCGACTACGCAAATTTATACTCATATAATGGAGGATAGGTTGAAGTCGGCGGTGGAAAATGCTCATCCCTTTTCAAAAATGAAAAAAATTTAGATATTTTTTATCGGGTTTAAGGATATGGTTAATTTTTCCATTGCTTTGTTTTCAATTTGGCGGACGCGTTCCTTGCTTATTTGAAGTTCTTCGGATAATTCCTCCAATGTTGCAGGAGTGTCGGTCAGACGGCGTTTTTTTATTACAAGTTGTTCGCGAGGGTTTAGTTTTTGAAGGGCTTCGAATAACATTTTGCGACGAAGGAAGTTTGTTTCGTTTTCACCTACTATTTCTTCGCTGTTCGGGTTTGTTGCGACAAGTTGGTTGATTTTTTCGGAGCCGTTATCCTCATCAGATGAAATCATTTTGTTAAGAGATGTATCCTTTACCATACGGTTATTCATTTCTATTACTTCGGATTCCTCTACATCAAGATCTTCGGCAATTTTTTTAACCTCCTCTGTCGTCATAGAGTTGTCATTATAAATGCCGAGCTTTGCCTTTAATCTTTTAAGGCTGAAAAACAGTTTCTTTTGGGCTGTCTGGGTGCCTATTTTTACAAGGCTCCATGATGATAGGACAAATTCGTTGATTGTTGCGCGTATCCACCAAAGGGCGTAGGTTGAAAGGCGGAAACCTTTTTTAGGGTTATATTTTTTTACCGCTTTCATAAGTCCGATGTTTCCCTCTGATATAATATCAGAAATAGGGAGGCCGTAGCCCTTATATTCAAAGGCGATTGCGACAACCAAAAACAAATTTGATTTTATCAGTTTTTCGGCAGCGTCTAAGTCATGATTTTCGTAAACTTTGACGGCAAGGTTGTATTCTTCCTCGGCGGTTAAGTGAGGGATGTTTTTAACCATATTGATATAACCGGAAATTTCCCCGTCGTTTATGTTGGACGGAAGATTGCCGGTCACATTGAAATTGACCGACTTTAACAGCATATTTTTATTTGTACTTTTATTATCCATAGGTTATGCCAATGCTTGTTTTACCATATAATTTACAGGAAAAAACAAAGTGTTGTCAAGGGTAAAGGTAAGGACTATTTGCCTTTAATACGAAGGGTAAGTCCGTTTATATTTTGCATCCGGCGGGGTGTCGAGGTGTCCCTTTAATCCGCAAGATGCCGTTGTTATTACAAGCAGTATTAAAACGATTAGTTTTTTCATCTTAATCCTTATTTATATTCAATGGATAGCAATTCAAAATCACGGGTTCCCTTTGGGGAAGAAACGCTGAATTCGTCGCCCACTTTTTTGCCGATAAGGGCGCGTGCGATAGGGCTTTCAAATGAAATGAGGCCGTGTTCCAAATCTGCTTCTTCTTTACCGACAATTTGATAAGTTTTTTCTTCGTCGGTTTCAACATCGACATAAGTTACGGTTGCACCGAATTTTACGGTATCGCCGGCAATTTTGGTAGGGTCTATGATTTCGGCTGTGGAAAGGGCACCTTCCAGGTAAGAAATCTTACCTTCGATTAGGGCTTGTTTTTCCTTTGCACTGTGGTATTCGGCATTTTCGGATAAATCGCCCAAAGCGCGAGCTTCGCTTATTGCTTGGATGACCGCAGGGCGTTCCTTATATTTTAATTCCTTTAATTCATTTTCAAGTTTTGCGTAACCTTTTGGTGTTATGGGCATTTTATCAATCATTTTTTATCTCCTTTTTTCAAAGTAAAAGAAATACATCTTTTTTACAAAAGTTAGTGTAAAGATGATAATTTCTGATTATTTTTTATGTTAAATTATATTAAAATTAAATATATCATATAAATTTTTTTTTGCAATTGATTTTTTTTTAGTTTTATTTTAAAATAAGACTTCAATCATAATTTAAAAGAGGCCATATTATGCAATATAATGCAATAGTTAAAAATATAAAGGAAATTACTCCTGAAATAAAACTTTTTTTTGTTGAGTTTAAGGATGGACATAAACTTAATTACAAAGCCGGACAGTTCGCTGTTTTGGGACTTCCTGATGATAAGGAAAATCTTGATGGGGAATGGCATAAAAGAGCTTACTCCATTACATCTTCACCAAAACAGGATCAAGTCGAATTTTATATAGTGTTGGTTCCGGACGGAAGATTGACACCAAGACTTTTTAATTTAAAAATAGGTGATGAAATATTTATGGGTGAAAAAGCTGCTGGATTGATGAATTTTGACGGCGTGGAAGATACATCCGATTTATTGTTTATAAGTACAGGAACGGGAATTGCTCCTTTTGTAAGTATGATACGTGAACATAAGGATGAAATTTTAAACGGTAAACGTCAAGTCGCCCTTATCCATGGTGCAAGACATACTTATGAATTGGGTTTCAAGGGTGAATTGGAAGAGCTTCAAAAGCTTTCTCCTTATTTCCATTATTATCCTGTGGTTTCACGTGCCGATTCCGAAATGGGGCAACAATGGAACGGATATAAGGGGCATGCTCAATCCTTGATAACAGACGGAACTATTGAAAAGGATTTCGGTAAAGCTATTACCCCGGAAGGTTTCCATGTGTTCCTTTGCGGTAATCCGAAAATGGTTGATGAAACTGTTGATGTATTTTTGAACAAAGGTTTTGTTCGTCATACATTAAAGGAAAAAGGAAATCTGTATTTTGATAAACACTAAAAAAAACAACCCCGGTAAAAGCCGGGGTTTTTAATTATTTATAATTGGAGGAGTTATTTGTTATTCTTCGTCTTCCTCTTCTTCTATATTTTTTGCTTCAATCTTTTTTTGTTTCTTGTCTTCCTTTTCCATAATAGATTCGATTTTTGCGATTGCGTCATCGGATGGAAGCCCATAGATAACGGCATATTCGTCAGCAAGACGGGATAGTGCCTGTTCGTAAATTTGTCGTTCACTGAATGATTGTTCGATTTTATCGGAGCGTTTGTATAGGTCGCGGACAACTTCGGCAACAATCATAGGATCACCGCTGTTTATTTTTTCCTCGTATTCCTGTGCACGTTTTGCCCAAACAATTCGTTTTTGTTGCGGTGCGGTTTTCATAATATCGATTGCCTTTTTTATTTCGTGTTCGGTTGAAAGCTTCCTTAATCCCGAAACTTCGATTTTATCAACCGGAATTTTTAAAGTCATACGATTTTTAGCAAATTTTATGACGAGAAATTCGATATTCATTCCTGCGATGACTTCTTCGATAATTTCTTGGACTTGTCCAACACCGTGAGTAGGATAGACTACGTAATCACCTACTGTAATTTCCCATTCATTTTTTGCCATATAAATACTCCGTCTAAATTTTTAAAAAGTAATAGAAAATTGAAAATTTTACTATATAATATATTGTATTATATCAAAAAAGTAATAATAAAACAAGTTTTTTTTAAGGAGAGAGCGTTGGGTATAATTTTATATTTAATCTTGTTATCTTTTATACAAGGGGTTACGGAGTTTTTGCCGGTCAGTTCGTCGGCTCATCTTTTGATTTTGCCATATTTGACCAGTTTTAAAGATCAAGGGATATTGATGGATATTTCGGCTCATATAGGTTCTTTGTTCGCGGTATGTTTTTTTTACAGAAAAGATATTTTGCAAATGGTAGGGGCGTTTTTTGCCGTTAAAAATCCGGCGGAGAAAAAGGATAGGGTGTTGGATTTTAAATTAATTATTGCGTTTATCCCTATTGTCCTTTTGGGAATTGTTATGCTTATGTTTAATATACCGGAAATAAGGAATCCTAAGGTCGTTATATATACCAGTGCGATTTTCGGGGTATTGTTATATATTTCTGATGTTATCGGCAGTAAAAAGCGAGATATTTATGAAATGAGTTATTTTTCGGCGTTTTTGGTTGGTGTGTCGCAGGTTGTGGCGACTGTTCCCGGGGTAAGTCGCAGTGGTATTACATTAACCACGGCGATGTTTTGCGGGCAGAACAGGGCGTCGGCTTTGAAATTTACGTTTTTACTTTCAATCCCTACGATACTTCTTGTCGCAATAGGCGGGTTTATGAAGTTTTTGATAATTATGCCGATAGAGATAAATTATTTCCATATATTGATAACGATAGTGTTTTCGTTTATGTTTTCAATCCTTGCAATAAAGTTTATTTTGGGTTGGGTCAGAAAGTCTTCATTTAAAATTTTTGCAATTTACAGAATTTTACTATCTTTATTTTTATATATATTTTTAAAATAAATTATTGCAACCTTGCTTAAAAAATGATATTATGTATTAGAAAAGTAAGGAGAAACAAATATGAAAAAACTTTTAATTACAACATTTTTAAGCTCTGTATTGCTTAGTGCATGTGCCGGAAATACAAAGGATAAAATCGCTATTACTTCATTGGGTAATGATGCGAATGAACAAAAAGTTAATTTTTATGAAATGTATGATGATGTGTATGGTGACGGAACAGAAGAAATCCCATATCCTCAAACAACAACTACTACAACAACCGAAACAACAAATGAGACCAGTTCTTCGACAACCGTGACTGAAAACGGGCAAACTCAACAAGTTGACCAATCTTCTTTTTCACAAGAAACAACAACTGTTGAAACTGTAACTCCTGCACCGGAGCCGGAAGTTGTGCCTCAGCCGGAACCTCAACCAGAGCCAGCTCCTGCACCTGTGGAACAACCTAGTGCTGATATTGATGTTTCAAAAACTGCATTCGGTGCAATGGGAAATTACAAAATCGGAAATCCTTATTTAATTGATGGTGTTTCATATTATCCGCATGAAGATTATTCCTACAGTGAAATAGGTATTGCTTCTTGGTATGGTCCTGATTTCCACGGTGGCACAACATCAAACGGTGAAGTATTTGATGAAACAAAGTTGACTGCTGCACACAGAACTTTGCCTATGCCATCTCTTGTAAGAGTTACAAATTTGGAGAATGGTGTTTCTGCAAATATAAAGATTAACGATCGCGGTCCGTATGCAAGAGATAGAATCTTGGATTTGTCTTCTGCGGCGGCGGATGTTTTGGGTATTAAACAAAAGGGAACTGCTCGTGTGAAGGTTGAAATACTTCCTGAGGAAAGTCGCAGATTGAAGGAATTGGCTATAGCTTCTCAGAATACGGATATTTATCCTCCGGAAGTGTCTTATTCCATGGCGCAAGAAGCACAACCTGTGTATGAACCTCAACCTAGTTATGAACCAATTCCGGAAGTAGATTCTACACCAGTTAGAAATTCTTCATCCGCATCCGCTGGTGATTACTATGTTCAAGTGGCTGCGTTTACAAATTATGAGAAGGCTGATGCTTTGAAAGATAAGCTTACAAAGTTCGGAACAGTTAAGATATTTAAGGCTGTTATAGATGGAAATACTTACTTTAAGGTCCGTCTTGGCGAATTTGAAACTCAAAGTGAGGCGGAAAGAGTGCAACGTGCCGTTTCCAATGCCGGAATTTCAGGTTCTCGTGTAATTCGTAAGGAAGATGGCGGATTTAAGTGGAAGCTATAATCTCGTCTATGAAAAAATCAAAGCCCCGGAATGGGGCTTTTTTTTTAACGTGTATGTTGTTCCTGTAACATTTCTTTTTTTGTAAGATTTTTTTCAATCGTTTCTTTGAGATATGTTCCGATCACTGGTTTCAATCTTGTTAATAATTCCATATCATAAATGGAAACTTTTTCAAGACTGGGTAAATTTATCTTTTCTAATTTTATATCCTGAGTCAAGAAAGATGCATTTGTGAGTGTTTTAAGTTTAGGAGCATTTATTTCTTCTAACACTTTATTGTTATTTAATATACCAATTATTGTAGTTGTATTAGGTAGGTTTAATACTTTTAATTTATTGTTGAGATATAAAATATCATAGCCAAAAACTTTTGCTTTAGGGACATTAAATTCTTCTAAATCTTTATTTTTATAAAATGAGGTAGGTCCAATTTTTTCTGTGTTAGGAAGTGATATTTTCTTTAAATGGATGTTATAGAATAAAAATAGTCCCTCAATTTCTTTTGGTGTTTCCATTTTTAATTCTTCTATTGCAGAATTTCTTAATTTTATAACATCTTTTCCATCTGCTTTAATAGATTTACTTCCATCTTCATTTTCAATTATACTTATTTTTTTATTAGAAAGTTCGTTTGTTAAATGTTTAGTGAAATAATCATAAGTATTAAATTCTTCTTCTAAGTTTTTTATTTCAGAAACTTTATTATTTTTTATTTTTAAAAGAAAGTGGTCCATTAAAATATTATTATTTACATATATTATATTGCCATTTCTTGTATAGAATTCATTACCGTAATAATCATAATATTCTTTTTTTACAGTTGTATTAAAATAATTGTATCTGGAAAATTTAAGGTTGTATTTTAATTGTTTGCCGTCTACCAATATTTCGTTATTTGGTAATTCTTTTAGACTTTCAACATTTCTATGCATAATAATACTCCTTGTCTTAATTAATTTATTATAATATTATACCGATTGTTTTTTTTGTCAAACATTAATAAGTTAAAAGTTTATTTTTCAATGACTACGAATGCGATGGAGTGGGTTTGTTCGTCGGAAAGGGATATATGAATGTTTAATTTTTCCATGAGGGCAATATTTTTTTCAATATAATTTAAAGTTTTGCCGGATATTTTTATGTATGGTTTTCCAAGTTCGTTTTTTAATATGGTGATGTCCTTGAATGACATATTAAATCTTAGTCCTGTGCCGAGGGCCTTAAAAAAAGCCTCCTTTCCGGCATAAAGTTTTGCGATTTTTTGTGCGAATTGTTCCTTTGGCAAGTGGGTGTAGCTTTCGTATTCTTCAGCATTAAAATATTTATCTGTGAATGAGGGGTGTTTTCCCAATACAGATTCAATCCTTTTGTTTTCAGTAATGTCCGTGCCAATTCCAAAAATCATTTTTTTACTCTTTGCTTTTTCGCAAAGTGTTAAATCGTTTTTGCGATTGAAAAGCATTATCTTATTTCCGATATTTCCGTTGGAAGAGTTATTTTTGCAAGTTTCGGATCATCCTTGCATTCCAAAAGCCATATATCATAGTTTGGGTGTTCCATTGCAACAAGGCTTGGGGATGAAGAGAACATCCATCCGGAAAATATTATTTTACCCTTTTTGACGGATGATAATTCCTCTTTGAAACCGGTGTTGATTTCTGTTATTTGTATAAAAGAAGTTTCTTCCGGTGTTTCGTCTTCCGGTCTTGTGAAGCAAGCCTTCATATCGATTAAAATGTTTTCGAAAATTGTTTGTTCACCAACCGGGATTTCAATATCCTTGGTTCTTCCGGTTTGTTTGTTTAATGCTCTTATTGTTGCTTTGTTTTGTGGGATATTTGTAAATGCAAAGCAATTTGTTGAAATGAATGTTAATAAAAGAGTTGTTAAAATTTTTACTGTTTTCATAATTGTTTACCGTTATTTATCGTTTGATTTGAATATTACGTCGCTTATTATTTCTTCTAATGACTTAAAAGGTTTTGATTTAAGTTTTCCGTTTGGTTCAATAAGGTCGGAGGAAGCTCCTATTTCCAATTTTATATATTTATCACCGATTATTCCATAGGTGGAAATTTGTGCGGTAGTATTTTTCGGGAATTTGTATTTGCTGTCGATTGACATTAAAACATCAACACTGTAATCAATAGGATTTAATTTTGTTTCAATGACGGAACCTACTTTTACGCCGTTGACAGATACATCAGCCCCGCGTGACAGTCCGCCGATTGATGAAAAGTTTGTATACAAATTATATCCGGAAATGTTGTTTGTTTTTGCAGTTAATATTCCCCAGATTAAGAAGTATATTGCAATAAATAAAATCGAAAATCCGACTATTGTTTCAAACGGATTTTTGTTTTTTGAGAGGGTCATAAAAAAGTTAACGAAATTTTTGGTTAGTTTGCTTTGAAATTTTGCAAATCCGTTTTTATTTCTTTTAACCATTTATTTGACCCCCTTTTTTTATTTAGTTTGCTGTTATTTTGCTTCTTTTTCTGCTTTTTCAGCTTCGCTCATTTTATGTGCAGTTGCCAAATCTTCAGCAATTCTTGCTTTCTTACCGAATAGGCTTCTGAGGTAATAAAGTTTACTTCTTCTTACTTTACCATATTTAGTAACTTCGATTTTTGCGATGTTTGGTGAGTAAAGAGGAAATACCTTTTCTACGCCTTCGCCGAAAGAGATTTTACGAACTGTGAAAGAAGAGTTTACACCGCGATTTTTTCTTGCGATACATACGCCTTCAAAAATTTGGATACGTTCGTTTTTTCCTTCGATAACTTTTGTATGAACCTTTACAGAATCGCCGGCTTTGAAAGCAGGGATTTTGTGGGTTGATAATTTTTCAATGTTTTTTGTTTCAATAGCTTTTAATAAATTCATTTTTTTACCTTTCTATTTATAAGTATTAATAATACAATGTAGTTTTTATTTTTCAATATTTTTTAGCAAGTCAGGTCGGTTTTTTTTCGTTGTTTCCAATGACTTTTGTGCCTTCCATTCAGCAATTTTCTTGTGGTGGCCTGATTTCAATATTTCCGGGATAGGAATATTGTTCCATATTTCAGGTCGGGTGTATTGCGGATATTCAAGCATACCGTTTAGAGAGTCGGAAAAACTTTCCTCCTCTAACGAATGTGAACTTCCCAATACATTCGGAAGAAGGCGTGTTGTCGCGTCAAGTATAGGAATAAGTGCAGTTTCGCCACCGGATAAGACAAAGTCCCCGAGGCTTAGCTCTTCTATTTCATAATATTCAATGACACGTTCATCAATACCTTCGTAATGACCACAAATAAAGGTTGTTTCAGATTCTTGACTTAGCTTTTCTGCAACGGATTGGTTGAAGATTTTTCCGCGTGGGGAAAGGTAAATGATTGAACCTTTCTTTTCCGCTTTGTTATAAACGCTGTCTATTGCATAACCAAGTATGTCAGGTTTTAAAAGTTGACCTGCACCGCCACCGTAAGGAGCATCGTCAACTGTTTTATAATTATCAGTTGCAAAATCCCTTATGTTGACTGTATTTACAGTTAATATATTTGATTCTATTGCCCTTTTGATGATTGAGTGGTTTAAGCAATCAAACATTTCGGGGAATAGTGTTAAAATATTAACTTTCCAACAAGTGTTCGCGGTCAATTTTTATATATTCCTTTTCTTTGTTTATTTCAATAACAGAATATTTGTTAATTGAAAGAAGTGCGGTTTTATCACTGTCCTCCAGTTCAATTTCCAAAATATCTCCTGCACCGTAATTAAAAGTTCCCTCTACTTTACCGATAAGATTGTTGTCGTTATCCAATACCTTGAAATTATCAAGTTCGGAAATCAAAACATCTTCTTCGTTATCAATAATTGATGAGCGAGGAGCGTAAAGCAAAGTTCCCTTTAATGCTTCGGCAGTGGTTCTGTCTGAAATGTCATTTATTGCTACAATTATAATATCAGATTTGCCTTGGCTTTTAAGTTGGATTTTATAGATGTTGCCGGCTTCGTCCGTGAGGGGAGAATAGTCACAAACAGATACAGGGTTTTCGGTAAAAGATTTTATTTTTACCAAACCGCGAATGCCGTGAGCATCGTATATTTTTCCGACCAAGATTTTATCTGATATAGCCATAGTTAATAACCTTTATTGCTATTGTATTATTTTTATTCGGCAGGAGTTGCTTCTGTTGCAGGAGCCTCAGTTGCCGGTTCTTCGGCCGGTTTATTGTCAGCTTCAAATTGTGCTTGTGCCTCTGCTTCTGCTTGTTTTTTAGCTTCTTCTGCGGCTAATCTTTTTTCTTCTTGTGCTTTTGCACGTTCTTGAGCCTTTGCCTTTGGAAGAGGTTTCTTTGTTTGTTTATCATTGATAACATATTTACCGGTGATACCTGCTTCACTTAAAAATCTTGCAACTTTATCAGATGGTTGAGCACCGATAGATAGCCAGTATTTGATTCTGTCAGCGACAAGAACAACGCGTTTCGGATCTTCCTTTGGAAGCATTGGATCGTATGTTCCAACCTTTTCAATGAAATCACCATCACGAGGAGCGCGACTATTTGCAACTACTATATGATTGAAAGGGCGTTTTTTAGAACCTTTTCTTGATAATCTTATTTTTACAGACATAATTTAATCCTTTCTTTTGTCTTTTATTGTTAAATTTTAGTTAAACAAAAAATCGATAAAGAGTGAAACTCACCGTTTATCGCATTCTCCCATTCTTATTTAACTGTCGGGAAATCTTTGATAAATTAGCATTGTTTTTTTGTTAAGTCAAGGAGTTTATTAAATTTAATTTTAAGTGTTTGCATTTTGTTCTTGAAACCGAGCGTATAAGGACTTAATTTTTTAACGGCGTTAGTTAAAAAATTTTTAGTCCGCATCGTGAGGTTACAAGAATGGCAAACGAGAAAATTTTAAGTGTTTGCATTTTGTTCTTGACTTTTTCATCAAAATAGTGTATAGTAGTTTTTAACTAATGGGATAAGTGTATCCATTAAAAAAATGCCCCGCAGATTTCTTTGTGGGGTTTTTCATTTGAAATTTTTAGAATTAATTTGAGAGGCGCAAATGCTTTTGTATTTGTGTAAGAGGAGTTTTTATGAATTTTATTGATGATAGAAATAAAAATATTTCTAAAATGAAACTAAATAATAATGTTAATAAGTTAGTTCTTGCAAAAACTTTGTTTAAAATTGCCGGTGATGACGATGTATTGATGCGTTCGGTTGCCAATGTTATTTTAAACAGGTTTATGTATGAATGTGAAATTGATGAACAAATTACTTTTGTAAAATGTGTTACCGATAAGTCTTTGTTTGCCTGTTGGGGTGATTTTAAATCTATGGATAATATTGATTTGGAAAATAATGTATTCAAAAAATGTTTCCGTTTTTCAAATGATGTATTAAACGGAATTATAAAAGATGATACTTTGTCTTCTATTAAATTTCATAAAAAATCAGAATTCCCATCTTGGGCAACGGGACTTAAACCGGTACATAAAGTTTCCGATTATTTATTTTATAATAATTGTGATTGATAAAAACAGAAATGGAGTTTTACTATGAATAATTTAAAAAATGATGAATTTGAAAAAACTGATGTAAATGATATGAAATCAAAAGAGTCTGGCAGACCTGAAAATATTCCGGAAAAATTTTGGGATGATGAAACGCAAAGTTTAAGAACGGATGATCTTTTGAAATCATATTTGGAATTGGAAAAGAAATTTTCATATTCTAAGCGTGGCGGTGATAAAAATGTTTTGGAGCTTGCTCTTGAAACAGAAGGTCCGGCACAGGATTACAATATTGTCCTTCATCATAAACTTATGGAAGTTGATGAAAATGTTAATAAGCGTTTGAGGGTTGCGGGATTTTCTAATTCTCAGGCTCAGCTCGTTTATGATTTGGCGGCGGAATATATTATGCCGGCCATTGAAAATATTATTGAACAATTCCGTTCGTATCGCGAACTTGAAAAATTGGAAAAATATTTTGGCGGTGAAGAACGCTTTGATGAAATTTCAAGACAGATTTTAATGTGGGCGGAAAAAAATGTGCCGGAAGAAATTTATAACTCTCTTAACTCATCTTACTATGGTGTGATTGCTCTTTATAATATGATGACGAGCAATAACGAACCTTCTATGATAAATATGAAAGGTGAGGGTGAAGAAGTTTTAAATGAAAAAAAATTAAGAAGTATGATGAACGATCCGAGATATTGGAGAGATGGTGATAAAGATTTTATAAAAAAAGTTGATGATGGTTTTAAAAATTTGTATGACAGATAAAATTTTTTGATACTTTTTTTATATTTTTTATTGAAGTATGTTTTTGAATGTGGTATACTTAAATTGTCTTTTGTTAAATAGGAGAGAGAAATATGTTTAAAAGTATAATGAAAAAAGCAAAACCTGCGGCTAAAAAGGCTCCTGCTAAGAAAGCAGAACCTGCTAAAAAACCAGTTGCAAAAAAAGTAGCTGTTAAGAAAGTTGCACCAGCTAAAAAAACAGTAGCTAAGAAACCGGTTGCAAAAAAAGTAGTTGCTAAAAAGGCTCCTGCTAAAAAAGTTGCAGTTAAAGCTCCAGTTAAAAAAACTGCACCTGCTAAAAAAACAGTAGCTAAGAAACCAGTTGCAAAAAAGCCGGTTGCTAAAAAGGCTCCTGCTAAGAAACCGGTTGCAAAAAAAGTAGCTGTTAAAAAAGCACCTGCTAAGAAGGCACCTGCAAAAAAAATAGTTGTTAAAAAAGCTGCTGTAAAAACTGCTTCTGTAAAAAAATCAGTTAAACCAGTTGCAAAAAAAAAAGTAGCGAAAAAGAAATAGTTGATGTTTCTTTGATGGTATCTAATCCCAATAAAAAGGGTGGTGAGGTTAAGAAAAAATCTTCATTACTTTCTTCTTTATTGGGATTTTTTTATAATCACACAAAAATGATTTTGGGACTTTATTTGTCCGTTGTTGTGATTGCTGCTTTTTCATGGGATTTTATAAGAGAGCTTGCTGTTTATGAGCAAATTCGATTTACAATGAATCCTATGGAAATTATGTATATTTCAATTTCATATTCCATATTTGATATTGTGAAATATTTTGTGCCTGTATTTGTAGCGGTTGTAATTTTAAAATATATTATGGTAAAGGCGAGAAGAGTAAAACTTGCTTATCTTCTTAAAAAAAGTTTGAAAAAGCAAATAGGAGTTTCGTTTATACTTTCCCTTTGTTTTGCAATTATATTTTATGTGGATGTTTTATCATTGGCAGGTTATTCCAATAAGTTGATAGAATCTTCCATTGAATTGTTTGTGCTATTTTTCCTTTCCATATTATTTATACTTTTATCCATGTATGGATTAGTTAAGGGGGTATCTCCTATACTTAAAGCAAAAAAATAAATAAAGTGCTTTTTAATTATACTTTGTAAATTTTAAAATCCGTGTGGTTTGACCCGCGGATTTTTAATTTTGCAAATAAGTTTGTAAAAAAGTTTCGGGATAACATTTTTTATGCCCCGGTCGGTTGCCCTTAGATTTTCTGAGGGTGTTTTTTTAATTTAAAACAAAGGAGATATAAATATGTCAATTTCTATTGATAAATCTTTTATAAAACAGTTCGAAGCGGAAGTTCATCTTGCTTTTCAACAAACTGGAACAAAACTTCGTTCTACTGTCAGAACAAAAAATGATGTAAGAGGCAGTTCAACAACTTTCCAAAAAGTCGGTAAGGGAACTGCGACAACAAAGGCAAGACACGGTCTTGTTCCTGTGATGAATTTGGATCACACTCCGGTTGAATGTGTGCTTTCTGATTTCTATGCAGGTGATTGGATTGATGAGTTAGACGAGCTTAAAACAAATGTTGATGAAAGACGTGTTGTTGCATCTGCGGGTGCGTATGCGTTGGGTCGTAAAAGTGATGAGCTTATCATTTCCGAACTTAATCAAGCAACACAATCCGTTGCAATGGGAACAACTGGTCTTACAAAGGCGAAAATACTTTCTGCTTTGGAAATACTTAATACCAATGATGTGCCTGATGACGGTCAAAGATTTGCCGTTGTCGGTGTTCACCAATGGAATGAACTTTTAAGTATGAAGGAATTTTCCAATGCCGATTATGTAGGTGATTCTTATCCTTTATTAAATGGAACAGAATCAAGAAAGTGGTTAGGTATTAACTGGATTATGCATAATGCTTTGCCATTTGATGAAAATGATTCTTCAAGAAGTTGCTTTATTTATCACAAAAATGCAATAGGTCATGCATCCGGTTGTGATGTTAAAACTGATATTACATGGCATGGTGAAAGAGCGGCGCACTTTATTTCTAATTGTATGAGTCAAGGTGCAAAACTTATTGATAACAGCGGTATTGTTAAAATTATTTGTAAAGATACTTCTGTGATTAGTTAATAATAATTAAAGAAAAGGAAATAAAAATGTCAATGGATTCAAAAAATTTATCGGTTCTTGCTTACTCTAACGGTTTTACTTTATGGCATTATAAAACAAGTGATGCGAAAACTGTTGTTGAAGCAAAAGGATATTTCAATAAAGTATCTAATATATTTAATTCAGGAGATGTTATTTTTGCATCAATCGGTGAAGAAACAAAGGAAGTCGTTATGTATGTTGTGTCTTCTGTAAAAGATGGAGAAGTAACTGTTGCTAAGGCATTTGCCGGTGCCAATGTCGATGCTTAGTTTATATAAATAAATTTAATAATTATGAAAATCCTCGCCTTTTCGGTGGGGATTTTTTTATAGGAGAAATTTGATGAATAATTTTACAATGGTGGATTTGTGTTCCAAGGCTTTGAATAAAATAGGGGCAAATGAAATACTTTCGTTTGATGAAGGAACTCCGGAAGCAGAATTTTCAAGAAGTATATATCCTGTATTAAAACATAAATTATTATCATCATTTCCGTGGAGTTTTGCAGTTAAAATCGTGAAACTTAACAGAATGGTAAATGAGATGAAGGAAGCTGAATATGTTAATTGTTTTTTACTTCCTGCTGATTTTATAAGGGCGATAAAAATTTCATCGAAACTGCCATATAAAATTATTGGGGACAGGTTGTTTTGCGATGCTTCTGCGGTTGCACTTACTTATGTGGCAGATGTTGATGAGTGTATGTTTTCTTCTGCTTTTGTATCAGCATTTATTTATGCTATCGCGGCGGAACTTTCTATATCATTATTGGATGATACTTCAAAGTTTACTTTGTTTAACAGGCTTTATAATTCTGAATTAAGAGAAGCCAGATTTTTGGACAGTGTGCAGGAAAGCCCCAAAAAAATCAATGATTTTTCTTTGATTGATGTGCGATTTTGAAAGGGGGTAATATGTATAAACAAACAGTTTCAAATACCAATTTTTCATACGGAGAAATTTCCCCTTATTTATTTGGCAGAGGTGATATTGATGCATATAAATTTGGTGCTATGACTATTTCAAATATGATGGTTGTTCCGACAGGCGGGGTTAAAAGACGTTGTGGCACGAAGTATATTGATACTTTGTCAGGAATGGGAAAACTTATTGTCTTTGAATATAGTTCAAAGGAAGTTTATCTTTTGTATTTCGGTAATATGGTTTTGAATATTTATGATAGTAATGACAAGTTGGTTTGTTCATTCGTTTCCCCATTTACGTTGGATCAGCTTCCTCAAATAAGATGGTCGCAAAAGGGAAATCAGCTTTTTATCGTTCATGTTGATGTGAAGCCAAAAGTTTTGAAATTTATGCCTAATAAAAATGTGTGGCAATTTGAAGATTGGGAATTTGATAAGAGTGAAGATGGTCGTTCATGTCAACCGTTTAACAGATTTGATGATGCAAGAAATATTTCTCTTGTCCCATCTGCAAAAACAGGTGAAATTTTGCTTACCGCATCAGAAGATTTATTCGATTCTTCTTATAGCGGAATTAAGTTAAAACTTAATGATGGGGAAGTTGATATTACGGAGGTGTTGTCTGCGACGGAGGCAAAGGCCCGTGTTCAGGTTGATCTTTTATCAACGGATGAAACTTCTTCTTGGCAAGAGCAGGCGTTTTCTTTCAGACGCGGATATCCGAAAAGTATTGCATTCCATCAAAACAGGCTTGTGATTGGTGGGTCTAAATCTTTGCCTAACAGATTATGGTTTTCGAAAACGGGAAATTATTTTAATTTTGATTTGGGGGAAAGTCTTGATGATGAAGCCATAGAATTTGAAATGTTGTCTGATAAAGTTAATGAAATTTTATGTGTTTTTTCAGGCAGACATTTACAAGTTTTCACATCCGATTCTGAATGGATGGTGTCTGGATTCCCGCTTACTCCTTCTTCCTTAACAGTTAAACAACAAACTAAAATAGGTTCTGTTTCAGATAGATTTATTTCGCCGAAGTTGGTTGAAGGTTCTACTATATTTGTGGCAAGAAATAATAAGGAGATAAGGGAATTCTTTTATGGCGATATAACGGAAAATTATTCGTCAGAGGATTTAATTTTACTTTCTAATCATTTAATGAATAAACCGAAAGAGTTGGATTATGATATTAAAAGCAGGTTTCTTTATGTTTTACAGGGAGACGGGACTATTTCGGTCCTGCTTTTGAATAAAACAAACGGAATAAATTCCTGGTTTAAATATGAAACGGATGGTCAATTTGTATCAATAGCTGTTTTTATGGATAAACTTTATGCTATTGTTAAGCGGGATGGTAATTATTTCTTGGAAGTATTTACAGAGGATATTTTTACGGATAGTTCGTTGGAGTTCTTTTTTGTTAATAAGAGTAATAAAATTATGGGTATTTCACATCTTAATAACAAAGTTGTTACCGTGAATGCCGATAATTATTCTTTTGATTTAAAAGTTAAAAACGGAGAAATATCTTTGCCTGTTTCTGCAAACAGAATTGTTATAGGACTTGCATATACACATATTTTATGTCCGTTACCATTTTTAATGAACGGGGGTTGTCCGCCAAAGGCGGTAAGGCTTTTTGATATATCTTTCCGTGTGATGGATACTCCGTTGTTACAGGTTGATACAGGTGACGGATTAAGGAATATTACAAATGTTAATTTTGATAGAGAGGGTAATATTGATGTCCCGCTTGAATCTTTTTGTGCGGATATCCATTTGAAAGCAAAAGGTATACTTAGAGATTTTAAATCTCCGTTATGGAAAGTTCAAAGTTCAAAACCTTATAATGTTAATATTTTAAATATTTCCTCTACTGTCGGTAGTGTGAAATAATTATGAAAGGAGTTTAAAATGGCTGCTACAACGGCTGCTGTTGCCGCAATTACAGCGGCAGAAAATATTGTTGATTACAGACAAAAGCGTAAACAACAAAAAAATGAGCAGAAAAAAATTGAAGAAGAACATAAACTTAAAGAAGAAGAAATCAATACAAAAAAGGAAGTTTATCGTGAAGAAAAAACGAATCTTTTAAAGGCAAAAATTGCAACACAACGTGCGAAATTGGGGGCAAATGGTGTGAATGCAACAAATGGTTCTTCCTCTGCTCTTATTTCCAATTTGGAAAAAAGTGCGGATGAGGAAATTGCTCAAAATGATTATTTCGCTGATTTGGATTTGAAAAATGAAAGTGTGAATTATAATTATAAGAAAAAAGCAAATCTTTTGAATGCTTCGAAAACTTTTTATGATTCGGCATTTCCAATTGCCAAAACAGGAGCAAGTTTATTTAACAAGACCAAGGAGTAGATTTATGAATGAAATTATCAGATATTCTTATATTTGTGATGGAGAACAAACTGTTTTTGAATATTTATTTGAACCTTATTCCAAAGATTTTATTAAAGTATATATTGATGATGAACTTGTTAATATGGGTTATGTGATTAATCCGTTTGAAGGAAGAATCGGTGGTAAAGTTGTGTTCCTTGATGCTCCGCTTAAAGGGCAAAAACTTACTATACTTCGTGAACTTGCTTTTTCTCGGGTTTGTGATTATCAAACAGGCGGTGCTCTTCGGGCGGAAGATTTGAATTATGAGCTTAATTACAATATGGCTTGTCTTAAACAAGTGAATGATAATCTTTCCCGCGTAATAAAACTTTCTTATCCTGATGAAAATAAAGTCAGTCCGATTTTGCCTCCGGCCAGATCCGGTTGTGCGATTGTTTGGAATGAAAAAGGAGATGGTTTTAAAAACCAAAATATAAATATTTCGGAACAAGTAAATTATATTGAAGATTGTGTGAATTATGTTGAAAAACTTTATAATGATTTGACTGATATTGTGACGAACAGTCTTGATGTCGGTATTTTGGGACTTATCAATAATCTGTTTAATATTATGAAAGTTTATCATCCTAATGCGTTTGCTGATTTCAGATATATTTCAGATAATGCGGATGTCAATCTTGATTATGGTTTTGTTTTTGACGGTGTAGAGGTTCGAAAATTGAGTGATGGTTAAGTGTAGGGAAAATGGGAAAGTTTGTTTTCTTGAATTTTTAAAAATATGGTGTGAGGGGCAAGATATTTCTTTGCCTTCCCATCATATAAAAATTGCGAAATGGTTGGAGGAGATTTATTATTCTGATAAAAAAAGGGGGCTTCTTCTTGCATTCAGAAGTAGTGGAAAGTCTACGGTGGTAGGGCTTTTTTGTTCATGGCTTTTATATATTAATCCTGATATCCGTATTTTGGTGTTGGCGGCGGATACGACACTTGCGAAAAAAATGGTTCGTAACATAAAACGTATTGTGGAAGTGCATCCTTTGTTGGAGGAGGTCAGACCTAAGAAAAAGCAGGAATGGGCGTCCGGAAGTTTTACGGTTGAGAGGGATTTAGCCCTTCGTGATCCTTCCGTTATGGCGGTGGGGCTTATGTCAAATGCTACGGGAAGCAGGGCTGATGTTATTATTTGTGATGATGTGGAGGTCCCTAAAAATTGTGATACTTATCAGAAAAGATGTGATTTGAGGGAGAAATTGTTGGAGCTTAATTTTATTTTGGTGCCTGACGGGATGCAAATTTTTATTGGGACACCACATACTTTTGATACTATTTATAAAGTTTAAGTTATTTATTTTACTGATTTTTTACTTAACTTTATACAGAAAACATTTTTTTTCAAATAAATTATTGACAAAGTGAAAAAGATTTGTATAATAGGGAGTGTTTAATAGTTAAAAAGAATTTGCCGAGACGACCCCTCATTTCGGCAGATCTGCTGAAAAGCAGTAAATTCCCCTAAGTCATTCCCTCCTTATTTTCTCTCTCCTCGGCTTAGGGGATAATTTTTACCGAGAATTCCGAGTAATCTCACAAAGGCGAACTAAAATTTTCTACTAACCCCGTAGAAAATTAAGTTCTTGTTTGTTCGGTTTCTCTCTC
>CAZHAL010000008.1:0-20100 GCA_964530355.1 uncultured Bacteroidales bacterium
ATATTAAACCCGGGGGAATCAATCGTAATTACCAAATCCGGATTTATATCAATAATTTTTTTAACCGTTTCCCGGATTCGCAATTTTATAAGTTTAAGTTTTTTTAAAACTTCGAAAATTCCCATTACGGCAATGTCTTTTATATTAAAAAGCGAACGAAAGCCCTTTATTTTTTGCATTTCTTCGCCACCCACACCGAAAAAGGAAACATTTTTATCCTTTTTGATAACGGATTGCATTAAATCGGCACCCAAAATATCACCGGACACCTCTCCTGCGATTATAAAGATTTTTTTTGCCGACGCTATCTTTTTAATTTCAAAATGCGGGCTTTGTCTCTTTCCCATTCACGCTCCTTAATAGTTTCGCGTTTATCAATTTCCTTTTTACCGACACCCACACCGATAAGAAGTTTTGCAAGTCCCCTCTCATTAAAGTAAAGTTTCAAAGGAACTATGGTCGCACCCTTTCGCGAATAAACACCGATAAGATATTTTATCTGTGTTTTGTTAAGAAGAAGAGGACGAGGACGCTTTTCATCATGTGGACCAAAAGGATTTTCGGATGAATACTTACCAATGGTAATATTGTTAATTATAAATCCGTTTGTCTCTGTCGGGGTGGCAAAACCGTCAGTAATATTTGCCTGACCAAGGCGAAGACTTTTCACTTCATCACCGTTAAGGGCAAGTCCTGCCTCAAATGTATCAGTTATAGTATAATTAAAATGTGCCTTTCTGTTTTCGGCGACAAGTCCTTTGTTAGTCAGACGAGGTTTTGCATTTATAACCATACCCACTCCTTATTTACAAGATTTTTCTATTATTACCTCCACCGGAGATTTATTTCTTTCAATTTTAAGTTTAGGAAGCCCGAATTTAAAGTTAAATGAAGTATCGTCATCATCCTCATTTTTCTCTACATTAAATTCAGGAATATCCATTTTAAAATCAATATTATATTTTCCGCCTAACATTTTAAGGAAGTTTGTATCGTCATCATCCGCTCCGTAAAATTTTGCAACGGTAGGCAAATCATCAGGTTCGAAATTGCAAACAACTTTTTTATTATCAATAACGGCTTCTATTTTACATTTACCGTCAACCATTCCGACAATTTTATTATCCCCGTCTGATACAGGTTCGCAATCAATAATTGCCTTTTGTTTTTCGGTAAGCTCTTTATTATCATATTTATCGGTATCTATTGAAATATTAAACGAAGTTTCAATGTCGCGTTTTCTTTCATTTTCCTTTTGATTGGAAAAAAGCACCTCTTTTTTTGCGGTGTTATTTGAAATACTGTCTTCTTCCACGACCTTCACATCATTGGTATTATCCTTTGCCTGAGAGCAAGCAGTAAAGGCAAACATAGCCAACATTACGAACAAAAATTTTTTTATACTCATTCTCTTCTCCTTATTTATTTTTTAACTCAATACCTAAATTATATACATCTTTTTTGGAAATATCAAATATCTTTGCAATAAAATCACTTGCTTCTTTAAGAGGCATATATTTTATAAGGGTCGAAAGCATCTCTGAAATTTTATTATAATCGACACTTTGCCTTTCCTTATTCGGGGATATAAGTCCGACAATCTCACCCTTTATTCCGTTTTTTTCAAAGTAAGAATAAAGCTCATCCGCAGTCCCGCATTTCGTTTCCTCATAAATTTTGCTTATCTCCCGCACAATAGCAATCTGCCTGTTGCCGAATATTTTTGAAAGCATTTGAAGAGTTTCCGGCACCCGATTCGCAGTTTCAAAAAAAATAACTGTGCCGTCATTATTTTTCACATAGTTAAAAAACTTTTCCTTTTCCGAATTTTTGGTCGGCGCAAATCCGATAAACGTAAACCTGTCAGTCGGCATTCCGGAAAGAACCAGTGCAGATATAACGGATGTCGCCCCAGGAATAACCGTTATATAATATCCCAAGGAACGAAGCTCGCTTACAATTTTATATCCCGGGTCGGAAACAAGTGGCATTCCCGCATCTGATATAAGGGCTATTGCCAAACCGGAATCAATCTTTTCTTTAACCCAATTTATTTTTTCGGATTCGTTATAATTATGTATGCTGACCGTAGGAGTTTCAATCCCGTATTTAAAAAGCAAAGTTTTTGAAACACGTGTATCCTCACACGCGATTATATCCGCATCGGTAAGAGTTTTCACGGCACGAAAGCTGATATCTTCCATATTACCGATAGGCGTGGCAACAACATAAAAACCCGCTTTTAAAATATTTTTTTTAATATTTTTTGAAACTTTACTTGTCATATTTAAAACCTTGCATTATGATAATATAACCAACATAATATTAACATTATATAAAAGAAAAAGCGAGAGAATCTTGAAAAAATTTTTTAACATTTCCATTTTATATTTGGCATTGTTTGTCGCAAGTTGTGGCACGACACATAAAACACCAAGGGCAGTAAACAAACCTCAAAAATTAACAAATATAAATATTGTGTCTGCACCGTCCGCACAGTTAAGTGAAACGACACAATCTTCAACCTCACGGGAAACAAATCCTTTGGTAAACGTTGTTAAACATCAACCTGAAAATACAACCGTAACCCAACCTAAATATGAATCTGTGTATGAAGAGGAAGAAATTGCCTCATATCCGTATTATGCAAATAAAGAAGTGGAAACTCCGTCATATCAATTACCTCCTCCGCCTGTTGTGGAAAATGATAATCCTCCAAAGGTAACGGATGATAATCATTTAAGAATCGCAGTCATACTTCCGCTGTCCGGAAACAATTCTGCGATTGCAAAGGAATTAAAAAACGCTGCGACAATGGCATTGTTTAACCTCAACTCCGATAATATAATTTTGCAATTTTACGATTCAAAGGGAACTGCAATAGGTGCAAAGGAAGCAACAATCAAGGCGAACGAAGATAATGCCGATGTCATAGTAGGTCCTCTTTTCGCAGATGAAGTTTCCTCCGCAAAAAAAGTTTCCGATGTCCCTATAATCTCGTTTACCACCGACCAATCTGTATTGGAAAAAAATGTATTTTCAATCGGTTTTTTAATAGAACAACAGATTCGCCGTATTGTTGAATACAGTATTGAAAACGGATATAAACGATTCGCAATAATCGTGCCTGATAACGAAACCGGTAATTTCATAATAAAAAATTTCAAAAAATACACAAATATTTTTGATGGCGAAGTTGTTGTAACAAAGGCATATAAAAATAAAAAGGATGATTTAATGAAATCGGTAAAGGCTATATCAAACTTTGATGAACGAACAAAGGAATATAAACAATATATCGCGGATGCAAAGGCTCGCCTTAAATACTTAAACTCATTAAAATCATCACCTTCAAAATATGAATCGGAATATGATACTGAACAATATTCTTCAACAAACGAGGAAGTGGCCTCCCTTGAAAAAACATTGGAAAACTTATCGAAAAAAACAACTGTATCAGATCCTGACTTTGATGCGATTTTCATCTATGGTGATGAAATAAACGATGTCATTATGATAGGTTCCAGTTTGATGTATTACGATGTCCACCCTAACAGAATTAAATTCCTGGGCACATCACAACTTGAAAATTCCAAAATTTATAGTGAGCGTGCTTTCAATAAAGCATGGTATCCTTCCGTATCAACAAAATATAACGGTAAATTTAACCAAGCATATAAGGATCATTTCGGCACCATTCCGAACAAGATAGCATCTCTTGCCTATGATGCGGTATCTCTTGTCGGTGTAATTGCAAAAGACGGTGACTTATCAACATCTGATATTTTAAATCCGAACGGTTGGACCGGTATAAACGGAATTTTCCGCTTTACCCGTGACGGCAGCAGTGAGCGAAATATGGATGTAAAGGAAATTGTCGGTGGAGCAACCGTGAAAACAAAGGTAATATCTCCGGCAAATGTTAATTTTTTGTATTAAAGTAAAGATAGGAGGGGCAAATGACGGTAAAATTTTTATCTGACGAGGATATTTTAAATATAGTCAGCGGACGATGTGATGACCCGTTTGCTTTTTTGGGTTTCCATAAACTTGAAAATAAAAAAAAGACCGCGGTCATTCGCGCATTTTATCCTAATGCGCAAGACATAGATTTAATTGCAAAAAATTTGCCTATGGAAATTCCTATGCAACGGATTCATCAGGACGGACTTTTTGAAATATTCGTATCCGATGATACAACGGATTACAAATTTTTAATAACCGATTTTGACGGCACGGAAACAATTACCGATGATGTATATTCTTTCCCTCCTATAATAGGCGAATTTGATAATTATTTGTTAAGAGAGGGCAACCATTTCGAACTTTATAAAAAAATGGGTGCTCAACTTACAACATTAAACGGTGTTGACGGAGTTTCATTCGCTGTTTGGGCCCCTGATGCATACAGGGTCAGTGTCGTAGGTAATTTTAATCACTGGGACGGCCGTGTGAATGTAATGCGTAAACATCCGACAAGCGGTATTTGGGATATATTTATGCCTAATTTAAAAGAAGGCGAAATGTATAAATTTGAGATAATTTCCCGTGATGGTCGGCTTATCCCTCTTAAATCCGACCCTTACGGTTTTTATCAGGAACTTCGCCCATATACCGCATCCATAGTATATGACAGAAACAAATACAAATGGTCCGCAAATAAGAAATGGGAGGAAGCCAAAAAAACACTTAACAGCAATTCCGCCCCTATTTCCATTTACGAGGTCCACTTTGCCTCCTGGAAACGAAAGGAAGGTAATGAGTATTTAACTTATCGCGAACTCGCCCATGACTTAATCCCTTATGTAAAATGGATGGGCTTCACACATATTGAAATTATGCCTATAATGGAGTATCCGTTTGATGGATCCTGGGGGTATCAGACAACCGGAATGTTCGCCCCTACATCAAGATTCGGGGACCCTGATGATTTCAAATATTTTGTGGAACAGGCTCATAATGCCGGACTAGGTGTGATACTTGATTGGGTCGCAGCACATTTCCCAAAGGACGCTCACGGACTTGCCTGCTTTGACGGTCGCCCTCTTTATGAATACGCAGACGACAGAAAGGGCGAGCATAAGGATTGGGGCACAAAAATTTATGATTACGGAAGAAACGAGGTAGTAAACTTCCTTATCGCATCTGCAACCTATTGGCTTGATGAGTTCAAAGTAGACGGCCTCCGCTTTGATGCAGTCGCTTCAATGCTCTATTTGGATTACAGTCGTCACGCCGGCGAATGGATGCCTAACATCTATGGCGGACGCGAAAATTTGGAGGCAATCTCATTCTTGCAAAAGATTAACAAAATTATGTATAAACAGTTCCCATACTCCGCCTCATTTGCAGAGGAATCAACCGGCTGGGGCAATGTTTCAAAGCCGATAGAAATGGGTGGCCTGGGCTTCGGATATAAATGGAATATGGGCTGGATGCACGATGTTCTTGATTATATGAGTAAGGAACCTATATACAGGAAATACCACCATTACCAAATGACCCACTGCATAATGTATGCCTTTACGGAAAATTTCGTGCTTTCCATATCGCATGACGAATGCGTGCACTGTAAAGCCTCCCTGCTTAACAAAATGCCGGGTGATAAATGGCAAAAGTTTGCAAACCTCCGCGCATTCTATGGCTATATGTGGACTTTCCCGGGACGCAAACTTATATTCCAAGGTGACGAGTTCGCACAATATAACGAATGGAATGAAAACCAAAGCCTCGATTGGCATTTAACAAATGACCCGTATAACAAAGCAATTCAAAAGTTGATAAGACGCTTAAACGAGCTTTATAAAACCGAGCATGCTTTGTATGACAATAACTCTCATCCGTCTTGTTTCGAATGGATAAATTATAACGATGCGGAAAACAGCGTATTCTCATTTATCCGCCATAGCGAGAATAAGGATGACTACCTTATCGTAGTATCAAATATGACTCCTATTATCAGAGAAAATTATCGTATCGGAGTTCCTTACGATGCCGAATTTACAGAGCTTTTAAACACAGACGATTTTGAATATCAGGGAAGCGGAGTTAAAAACGAGGGCTTATTAAAGGCGGAGCCTATCCGCTGGGATGATAAGGATTTTTCAATAAGCCTTACCGTGCCACCGCTTGCAACCGTGATTTTAAAACCAAAGAAATAGGGGACAGTTCAGCCCCCTTTTTTTTATACCGTGTCTCCTTGTTAAAAGGTGCCCTCCCGCAAGGCAGGGCAACGGTGGGCGACTGTAAGTATTTATATACTTACTACTGGTTGATAGGTTGCATTTAATTTTTTCTTTCATACTTCAGCATTCATCAAAGCCGACAGGCTTTATGGCACACCCGCGGGCGGGCATAAAATGAAATAATTCATTATAAAAAAACAGCCCCGCCGAAACGGAGCAGTTTTTTAGGTTAAGGAAAAACTATTTATTGAATTTATATAGTTTCACGCAACCGGAAGCAATACTGCAAGCAGCTACATTAGCATTAGTATTATAATTATGGGTTGACATACCATATTGTCTCGGATAACCACCAACTTGAGTAGTCATACTACCAGGATAAATGATTATACCGCCTGCTGTTCCTGGGAACACTCTTATATCCTTCGGATTATACAGCTCATGGCTAACTGTACAAGTACCTGCATTATAATCATTGATACCACTCCCTGCTGTACAAGATATATAAGTATCATATTCAGATCCTTCTGCTCCAGATTCACCATCAAAAACTTCTATCACATTGTTGTTGCTATAGTTACCACTTTTACCACCAAGACAATTAGTTATACTTGCAGAACCTGCGCCAACGGCACCACCGGCACCACCGCCATAGCCGCCACCGCCGCCACCGCCGGCAACTATATATTGACCGTTAATAGATATCCAAGAACCGCCGCCGCCGCCAGTAGACTTTTCATATTTACAATAAGTTCCATTCTGACCTACACCATATTTAAAAGTCCAAGATTTATCTTCTGTGAATTGAAAAAAAACATTTCCACCAAGAGCGCCATTTACATATGTAGAATCTCCACCGTTTCCTCCATGCATAGCAACTACATAAGTTCCGGCGCTCAAAGTTGCGGAACCTTCACCGCTTGTTTTATCATAAAGCAAAGTCCAATTACCAGAGTTTGTAGTGCTGTAACAATTTCCGTTTGATAGTATTTCATTCGCCCCGCACGTTTTCGGCATACATTGATAGAATGTCTGCGCCTTCGCCATATCAGGCACAGCAACCGCAATACCGCCCACGACTCCGGCAATTAAAATTTTATTTTTATTTAACATATTAGTCTCCTTTTAGTTGTTTTTAATTAAATAAATTTGTTTTTAAATAATTATGTTTCCCTCTTTTTTGTTTTTCTGTTTTTACCTCCTTAATTTTTGTTAATTATTAATTTTTATTCCTTCAACAATTTTCAAAGACGCAAGTCTTTGGGCCATCCCCCTTACCCCCCCCCCTGCGGGGGATGGCCATATAAGGGTTGAGGTTGATAGATTGTTGAAGTTAAATGTTGTAATTTTGTTACCTCCTTTTTCTTATAATGAATCCTTTAAGTTGCGAGCCACCCGGCCACCCCTTACTCGGCCACACAATCCCCTATCCTAATTCCATATTTTGCTTGTTATAGAATAACTCTTTAAATTCGAACCGCTCGGGCAGTTGTTGTTCGTAACCGTGTGCAAACTGTACCCGCTCGGACAATTCCCGTTTGTTACCAACTTCGCCTCATACCCGCTTGGGCATTTCAAAGGCTCGCAAGTCTTGAAATCCGAACTCGCAAAACTTCCGGTGATGCAGTCTTCACACTCTCTGTCAGCTACTTTGTAATGCATATACCTTGAGTTACACTCGCATAAGCCGTTACCCGAGTTGTAGGTAGCCCTTACGTTTCCGGTGCAATTACTTGCACTTTTCGGAACGCAGTATTTTGAAAGTATGTCGTTAAGAGATGCCTTCGCCGACCCCTCGAATAATAAGCAACACAGTGCGACTGTCTGTATAAGTATGTTTTTTCTCATATATCCTCCTTTCATACTTTATCTTTTTGGGAGAGAGGAGATTTAAGACTATGAACAAAGAAATCTCCTCCCATAAAATGAATTTATGAAGTCATATAAAAATAAACATATTATTTACAGGTAACAAAAGCCCCGCCCCAAAAATAGCTACCTATTTTTGACTGCTGCTGTGTTTTTTTGTTAGAGTGTTTTGTTTTTTTGTTCTGTATGTTCATTTTTTTCTTCTCCCTTATTATTTTGGGGGAGTTTAGAACACCATCACCAAATGGCACGACACTTTCGTGCTCACGCCTTATTATGCCGTACTCCCCAATGGGAGGAAATACGACACAGGAAGAGTAGCTTCCTACTATGATGAAGGGGTTCTAATCCCTAATCCCGCTTTATGCGAGATCAAAGTTAATGTAACATTTTATTTAAAATTTGTAAATGATTTATTTTTATCAGAGAAGTTTTCGTTGCTTTAACGCCTCACCTATTGTGCCTTCGTCAAGGTAATCAAGTTCCCCGCCAAGTGGCACACCGTGGGCAAGTTCGGTAATTTTCACATTGGTATCTTTTAACAAATTTATAATATAATGCGATGTGATTTTTGCATCTACCGTTGCGGGAAGGGCAAGTATAACTTCCTCAATCCCCTCCGTAATAATACGATTTTTTAAATTCGAAAGGTTTAAATCCTCCGGCTCAATCCCGTTTATCGCAGATAAGATTCCGCCGGTGATATGATATTTCCCGTTGAAAATATTTCCGCGTTCCATAGCCCAAAGTGAGGATATATCCGCGATTATGCAAAGGGTTTTCGAATCCCGTTTCGCATCCTGACAAAGAGAGCAGGGGATAACCGTATCGAAATTCCCGCATACGGGACAAGTTTTTATATTATTCGCGACATTAGTAAGGGCATCAATCAATGGCTCCAATTTTTCCTCTTTATTTGAAATAAGGTTTATTGTCGCACGCACCGCAGATCTGTTTCCGAATCCTTGAATTTTTGATAATGCTTTTATTAAATTTTGAATATCGTCGGATTTTTGCATCTTATTCCTTATTTCCGTCTTCCAATAAACAATCAATAAGAAGTATTTGAGCCGTTTGCTTATTTTTTTCCTTAAATACCGATTCTTTTAACAGGGTATAAAGCAAAGCTTCCTCATATCCTTGCAAAGTTCCGCAATCAAGATAAGTATCTGTTTTTGAGATAGGAAAAGTGCGGATTCCCATATTTACAGGGTCCTTTTCCACCTCCTCATTAAGATATTTATCAAAATGAATTTCCTTACCTTCGTTTTTCCAAAGGTTATATTCTTCCGTTCCGACTGTATCGATTCGTGTGGCAACTTCCTCCAACCTTTTCGCAACCTTTTTATCAAAAATCGCCAAAGTATGGAAAGCTTCATCCGATTCGGATTCGGTCGGTTTTTCCTTGAATATACCTTCATCAATAATACCCCAACGGGACGGATCTTTCACATGTCTGGTGATAAACATATTACCGCCAATACCGTCGGCAATGTATTTTTCAATACAACGACGAACAACTGATTTTCTAAGCTCAGGATTTGGCGTACAATGATTCGGTAAAACAATATCATCAGGCACACGAACAACAAGATGACGTCCGTTTGCCACTTTGTTTGCAAGCCCTATTGCATGACCCAAACCCTTAGGTTCCTTTTGTATAACATATTTAATTTCAACATCGTCGGGGATATAAAGACTTTGAAGAAGTTCAAGTCCTATAATATTACCGTTTTTCTTGAACTTATCCTCAATATTTTGCTCTTTTGTGAAACAAAGCTCAAACGATTCTTTTGCCTTGGTATCACTGCAAACAATGGTAATATGCTTTGCGCCGGATGAAATAAGCTCCTTTATAATATAATCAATAACTTTTCTTGATCCGAACGGGATAAGCGATTTATGCGGAATCCCCTTTGAATGCGGATAATTTCTGGTTGATTTTCCTGCTGCGAGTATAACAAATTCTAAATCATTTGAATTTAACATTTTTCCCCTTACTTTTTCTCCTCTTTATCAATATTTCTTTTCACTTTGTTAAGTATTGAATCTATAAATTTAACATTTTCCGCCCTAAATTTCGATTCGGTTAAAAGTGTATATAACAAAGCCTTTTCATAACCTTCAATACTTCCGCAATCAAGGTATATATCCGTTGGTTTTATTGAAAGTGTTTGAATTTTCATTTTCTGAGGATTCTCCTCAATACTTTTATTCAAAGCATCGGCAAAGGCAAGTTCGCCCCCTACAATTCCTTCAACCGCCTTACCTTCATTCATTTTTATCGCAGAATCGTAAAGTTTTTTACAAACTTCCTTATCAAAAATAAAAAGACCGAAGGCAGCTTGATTCGAAACGGATTCCTTTGGCTTTTCCTTAAAGTATCCGTTATCAATAATACCCCAACGTGACGGATTATCAACTTCTCTTGTCATACCAAGATTTCCGTATCCGCCATTTTTAATATAAGTATCAACGGCGCGTTTGTAAACAGGAATTCTATCTTCTTCATTTTCCGCATATTTATCGGCAAGAACTATATCATCAGGCCAAATCATAACTATATTTCTGCCTGTATCTTTTATGGTATTGTAAACAAGTCCTACCGCATGACCTGTTCCCCTGGGTCTTTCCTGAATAAAATATTTAATTTCAATATCCTCTGGGATATAAAGGCTTTGAAGAAGTTCAAGCCCTATAACATTACCCTTTTGCTCGAATTTAGTTTCTATATCCGGTTCGCGAACAAAACAATTATGGAAAGCATCAATCGCCGCATCATCGGCAACAACAATGGTAATATGTTTACCGCCGGCAATAATTATTTGATTCATAATAAAATCGATAATTTTTTTTGAACCGAAAGGCACCAAAGATTTATGCGGAATCCCCTTTGAATGCGGATAATTTCGGGTCGATTTTCCGGCTGCAAGTATAACAAATTCTAAATTTTCCGGACTCATAATACTCCTTTTAATTTAATTAAACTTGAATAAATATACTATTTTTTAATTGAAAATCAACCCCATTTTAAAAAAAGTATGTAGGTTTAAGTTCTTTTATAAAAAATATAAAATATAATTGACAGGTTTATTTTTTTATAATAAAATCCAAAATCGATAAAAGAATTTTTCTATTTTCTTAAATACTAATCTTAAATCATAAAATCTCAAAGGAAGGTTATTTTAAATGCATATAAAAGAGTTAAGAGAAAAAAGTCCAGCTTATCTTATCGAATTGGCTGAAAAAAAGGGTATTGAAAATCCTACATCATTTGATACACAAAATTTGCGTTTCAATATTTTGAAAAAAATCTCACAGGAGGAAACTTTGATAGGCGAGGGCGTCTTGGAAATTATGCCCGATACTTATGGCTTTCTTCGTTCAAAGGATGCTAATTATCTGGCTGGTCCCGATGATATATATGTTTCTCCTACTCTTATAAAGAAAAACGGACTTAAAAACGGTGATACGGTGGAGGGTGATTTGCGTGCACCTAAACCCGGTGAAAAATATTTCGCACTTGATAATGTAAAAACTATCAATTTCGAAGATCCTAAAAGGTCAAAACATCGCGTCCACTTTGATGACTTAACTCCGCTTTATCCTCAAAAAAGATTAAATTTGGAAATGGCACCTGCAAATCCCAAAAAACCGGATTTCACAACCCGTATTATTGATTTGGTTGCACCGCAGGGAAAGGGTCAAAGAAGTTTGATTGTTGCTCCTCCTAAAACCGGTAAAACGGTAATGCTTCAAAATATAGCACATGCAATCACATCAAACCATCCCGAAATTTATTTGATAGTATTGTTAATTGATGAACGTCCGGAAGAAGTTACCGATATGAAACGCTCTATCCAGGGCGAAGTCATAAGCTCTACTTTCGATGAACCTGCAACCCGCCATGTCCAAGTTGTCGAAATGGTAATGGAAAAGGCAAAACGTTTGGTTGAATACAAACACGATGTCGTAATTTTGCTTGATTCTATCACCCGCCTTGGTCGTGCATATAATGCCGTTGTTCCAAGCAGTGGTAAAGTTTTAACCGGTGGTGTTGACGCAAACGCTCTTCAACGCCCAAAACGCGTCCTCGGTGCTGCCCGTAATATAGAAGAGGGCGGAAGCTTAACAATAATTGCAACCGCTTTGGTTGATACAGGCTCCCGTATGGACGAAGTTATATTCGAAGAATTTAAAGGAACCGGTAATTCCGAAATCGTTCTTGATAGAAAGCTTTCCGATAAAAGAACATTCCCTGCAATTGATGTTACAAAGTCCGGCACACGTAAAGAAGAACTTCTCGTCGACACGGAAACATTACAAAAAATGTGGGTCCTCAGACGAATTCTCGTTTCTATGGGTGCAAGCGATGCAATGGATTTCTTACTTGAAAAAATAAAACATACAAAGGATAATCCGGAATTTTTTATGACTATGAATAATTAGTAAGGTTATAAATGAAAGATTTATTTTATAAAGTTGTTGAAAAGGTAAATCCCGATTCTTTTCTTGCATTGGGACTTTCCTTTCGTATGTGTAATATCATAAAAAAAATGGGTTATAAGCATCCGACTCCTGTGCAAAAGGGGGCAATCCCCGCAATCTTGGATGGCAAAGATGTTCTTGCCTCTGCACAAACCGGAAGCGGTAAAACCGGCGCCTTTGCGATTCCTATTATTGAAAAGATGCTTGATAATCAGGCATTAACCGCGCTTATCATCTCACCGACTCGGGAACTTGCGGAACAAACCAACGAAGTTTTTTGCAAAATGTTGGAGGAAACCGGGGAAAAAACCGCTTTGTTAATCGGTGGAACCGAACTTGACCCGCAAATAGATATATTGCAAAAACCACCAAGGTTTATAATAGGAACCCCGGGCCGTATAAACGATCATTTAAAACGAAAGACTTTAAGACTTAACCGAATAAATTTTGTTGTCCTTGATGAAACGGATAAAATGCTTGATATGGGATTTGTTGATCAAATAAAGGAAATTTTCCGCCACACAAATCCGCAACGCCGACAAACTTTGATGTTTTCTGCGACATTCCCGCATGAAATTTTATCTATGGCGAAAAAGTATTTAAAGGACCCCGTCAATGTGAATATAGGAAAACCTAATTCCGTTTCCGAGGATATAGAACAGGAAGTCGTTAAGATTTACAAGGAAAAAAAATTCGGCTTTATGTGTAAACTTATGGATCAAAGGCCGGGAACCTGCATAATCTTTGTTCGCACCCAACACGAAGTTGAAGTAATGGAAAAAAGACTTTCCAAATTTTTTACATGCGTTTCTATTCACGGTGGTTATAAACAGGAAAAACGAACAAAGGCGATTGAGGCTTTTAAAACCGGAAATGTAAAGGCATTAATTGCAACCGATGTGGCTGCTCGCGGACTTGATATCTCCCATATCGATAATGTTATAAATTATGATTTGCCGGAGGTCCCCGAAAACTATGTCCACCGTATCGGAAGAACCGGACGTGCCGGGAAAAAGGGATATGCCGTATCCTTTATCACTCCTGATACCATAGAACTTTGGGATGATATTAAACGCTTTATGGCCGGTAAAAAGGCATTCGCTTATAAAAAACGTTTACGATTGATGATTGAAGAATATGAAAAACGCCAAGAATTAAAAAAGCAAAGGAAACGTGAAAAGGAGCAGGCTCGCCTCCTTGGGATTGATATTGTAAACGGTAATTTGGCCGATCCTGTAAAGCAAAAATCCAAAACTCAACCTAAACCGGAGGAATTGGATGAAAATTATTTCTTAAAACCGCAAGATTCGTTCAGCCAATCTTTGATGGGAGTATATATTCCGGAGGAAGATTTGCAACCCGCGGATATTGAAATACAAAATCGCAATAACCTTTTTATGAACGATTATTCGGATAATAATTTGCAACAAATTTTAAATGAGCAAAGGGAGGCATCCAAAATGCTTGCTCTGGAAATGGATAATGAAAAAAATGTAATGGAAAATCCTGTTGAAATTACAAATGAAGCTCCAATTCCAAACGATGCTCCTGTCGATATAGCGCCCGAAACACCAACAGAGGATATAGTTGTAAATGAGCTGGAAAGTAATGAAATAAGTGCTTTTGGTGCCGCTCTTTTAAGTAATACACAAAATGAAAATATAGTATCAAATGAAACTCCGGCGGATGATGAACCAAAGGATACCGATACCGCACCGGATGAAAATGCATCTGATACTGTAAAATCTTGATTATTTATACAATATTTTATATAATTACACATAATTTACGAAGGGAGTAAAAATGTTAGATATAAAATTCATAAGGGAAAATCCCGATATAGTAAGAAAAACAATCCAAAACAAAAATATGGATATTGATTTGGATACAATGCTTAAACTCGACACTGAAATTTCTGAAATAAATAAAAAATTACAGGATTTAAGAGAAGAAAAAAACGCTATCACTTCAAAAATCCCGTCATTAAAGGATGATGAAAAGAAAACTGCGATTGAAGAATCCCGGGAAATTTCAAATAAAATCAGTGTTTATGAAGCTGAACTTTCAACCAAAAAACCGGAATTTGATGACCTTCTTTGGCGTATTCCTAACATTCCTGCCGACGACACACCGATAGGCAAAGACGACAGCGAAAATGTTGTGATACGAAAGGTAGGAACTCCTCGCACATTTGATTTTACCCCACGCGATCATTACGATATTTTGGAAATGAATGATTGGGCCGATTTCAAACGTGTTGCAAAGGTTTGCGGTTCTCGTTCTTATACATTAAAGGGTGCGGCAAGTCGCCTTGAAATCGCACTCCATATGTTTATGATGGATAAATTAACCGCAAAGGGTTTCACAATGATAACAGTTCCGTCTATGGTGCAGGAGGATGCACTTTTCGGCACAGGTCATTTCCCATACGGTCGCGAAGATGTTTACTATTTGGAAAAGGATAATATGTATCTTTCCGGCACCGCCGAAATAGTTCTTACTTCACTTCACAAAGATGAAATCTTGGATGAATCCCAACTCCCTATTTTATACGCGGGCTATTCTCCTTGTTTCAGAAGAGAGGCCGGTTCCGCTGGTAAAGATGTCCGTGGACTTATCCGTCTTCATCAATTTATGAAGGTTGAGCAATATGTTATTTGCAAGGCCGATTTGGCGGAAAGCAAGAAATGGTATAACACCCTTCTTCAAACAGCCGAGGAGGTTTTGCAGGATTTGGAACTTCCGTATCAGGTAATTGAATGTTGCACCGGAGATATGGGTGCCGGCAAATATAAAATGAATGATTTGGAGGCATGGACCCCTTCACAAAATAAATACCGTGAAACACACAGCTGTTCAAACCTTACCGATTGGCAGGCAAGACGTGCCAATATCCGTTATCGTGAAAACGGCACAAACAAGGTAAAATATTGCTATACTTTAAATAATACGGGTATTGCAACCCCGCGAATCCTTGCGCCATTCTTGGAAAATCATCAAACCGCTGATGGCAAGGTCCGTATTCCGGAAAAACTTCGCCCATATATGAATGGCAAGGAATTTTTATAATAACTTAACAAACGAAAGGAAAATATTATGCGTGCTTTTTTATTCCCGGGACAGGGTTCCCAAAAATTAAAAATGGGATATGATTTATATGAAACCTTTCCTGAATCAAGGGATGTATTTAACGAAGTTGATGACACACTTTCCTATAAACTTTCAGATATAATTTTCGGTGACGATGCCGAAACCCTAAATAAAACGGAAAATACACAGGTCGCTCTTCTTACTATGAGTATTGCCACACTTCGCGCAATAGAAAAATTAAGCGGTAAAAAAATAAATGAACTTTGTGGTTTTGTTTGCGGACACTCTTTGGGTGAATATTCCGCTTTGGTCGCAAGCGGAGCACTTTCACTTTCCGACGGTGCAAAACTTCTTAAAACACGTGCCGAAGCTATGGCAACATCCGCTCCGGCCGGCAGTGGCGCAATGATGGCAATAATCGGACTTGATATTGAAAAGGTTCGTGAAGTTTGCGAAAAGTCTTCAACTGAAAATTCAAAAGTATCCGTTGCAAATGATAATTGCCCCGGTCAAATTGTTGTAAGCGGTCATAAGGATGCCGTTGAACGCGCATCGGAAATTGCTCGTGAAATGGGCGCAAAAAAATGCGTAATACTTCCTGTTTCCGTTCCTGCACATTGCCCTCTTATGGCATCGGCAAAGGATGCAATAGAAACAGAACTTTCAAAAATCAATATCAAAACACCGCTTGTTTCATTCGTATCAAATCGCACCGCGAATGTCGATACAACAGAATCCGAAATAAAACAACACCTTGCTGAACAAATGGTAAATGGAGTCCGCTTCCGTGAATGTGTTGATTTTATGGTATCAAATGGTGTTGACAGTTTCGCGGAAATCGGCGCCGGAAATGTCCTATCCGGACTTGTAAAACGCTCAACTGATAAGGCTGTTTCCACACCAATCGGAACAGTCGAAGCAATAAACGAATTCATAAAAACATTATAAGGAGAAAAATATGTTTGATTTAACTGGAAAAACAGCTCTTGTCACAGGTGCCACAGGTGGTATCGGTGAAACCGTTGCAACCGAACTTTATAACCAGGGCGCAACCGTAATTTTAACCGGACGTAAGGCAGATGTGCTTGACGCATTAAAAAATAAATTAGGCGACAGAGCACATACTATCGTTGCCGATTTATCCGATTCCGAAAAAATAAAAACTTTGATTGCCGACGCATTAAAAATCACCGGTAAAATTGATATACTTGTAAATAACGCAGGTCTTACCCGCGATACACTTATGATGCGTATGAAGGACGAAGACTGGCAAACCGTAATCGATGTGAACCTTACCGCATGTTTCAAACTTGCACGTGAAGTTCTAACCCCAATGATGAAGAACCGTTTCGGCCGTATCATAAACATTACTTCTATTGTCGGTTGGATGGGTAATGCCGGTCAGGCAAACTACTGTGCGACAAAGGCAGGTCTTACCGGTATGAGCAAAGCTTTGGCAACCGAAGTTGCAAGTCGTGGTATCACGGTAAACTGTGTTGCACCGGGATTCATCTCAACCCCTATGACAGATGTATTGCCGGAAGATATTAAAAACAAAATGATGGAGCAAATCCCGCTTAAACGATTCGGGACACCAAAGGATATTGCAAATTCTGTTGTGTTCTTGGCAAGTGATGAAGCCTCCTATATCACCGGACAAACAATCCATGTCAACGGCGGTATGTTAAGAGTTTAAAAAAAAAGCCCCTCAACCGAGGGGTTAATTTTTTACTTAAATCCACGCTCAAAATTGGCGATGGTAAATGTTTCCACACATCCGCCGGAACATAATTTTTTAAATATCCTTTGAACCGATTCGCAACTATATTTTTTATAACAAAAATCATACCTGACGGCAAACGGTTTTGCCATATTTGAAAGCTTATCATTTATACAAAACGGTCTTTCACAAAGCACGAAATTGCGACAGTTCCTAACAACAGTATTTTTATTTTTATTGCAATTTTCACATTCGCCCGTGCAATTATCCGCAATGAAAAGAGGCGTATCCTGATACGCAATCACCTCCGTAAATTCCGCAAAATCGGATATGATAGTTTCCATATTTTCCTTACAATCCTCGACACTCAAAGCGATTCGCTTCGCCCCCATCTTTTTCCAAAAATCCACCGCGAAATTGTTAAGCGTATATATGTGATAATCAACCGTAAAATCATCAATACCGAATTCCCGTAAAATCCTTAACCCGTAAACATTTGATATTTGAAATTTTGTATATCCCAATGATAAAAGCTCACACACTTTATCTTTAAGTTTTCCCATTACGCCATTCCTTGCAATAACAGGAAGCCCGATTCGGACTTTATCTTTAAATTCCGCCGGAATATGCTCTATATCACAATCTATATCAACAATTACCTCAAATATATTTTCCGATGCTAAGTTTTTAAGATAATTTACATCATCAATTTTAATCACCGTTTTCGATTCTGTCACCTGCTGACCCTTGATAAATTTATTTATTTCCGGAACAGCAGGCCTCCTCTCTCCCTTAACCGCTTCCACCTTAGTCATAAGGTTTCTTCGGATATTATTAAGCACGGAAATAGGCGCAAACACACCGTCGTTTTTATAAATAAACTTCCGTAGCTTAAAACTTGTATCCCCCATTTTTAAAAAGGCATTATTGGCACTTTCCTTCATCTTTTCCAAATTTTGGACCGGACTGAAATCGCCGGGCTCAACAACCTCAACCTCTTTCCCATCAATGGTCGTAACCGCCTTAATCTCCCGCGGGGTCATTGAAAGCATAATGTCAATATCCTCTTTTCCGAGAAGCTCGTCTATATCAGGCATACTATACGGATACGCACCCTTCACTTCCATAGAGGAGGCACAATATACCTCCGCCCCCTTTTCTATTTTGGGTGCATTATCGGGAAGCCTTACTTCCACAACATCACCAACAGATGCCTCAAACACATACTTCCCCGCAATTTTCATATTATCAAGTGCAAAACCGAATGGCTTTTCTATCCCTTGTATAGGGATTAAAAGCCCATCGTGTTTGGAAATAGCCTGACTGGTTTTAAAGGTAATAATTCGTCCCTTTACATTTGCGACCTTTCCAATCAAAAGCCCGCGCGGACCTGAAAAATCCCTATCTATTACATCCTTATTTTTCCCGTTTAAATGAAGATGCGTAAACGGACGAGCAAAGATTCGTTTTATATTTTGGGTGCAACCGTCGGTATTTTTCCCGTCAATAATTTTTCTGTAATAATCCGCCGTCGCCGCAACATAAAGCGGAGTTTTCTTCCGCCCCTCTATTTTAAGGGAGGCAACCCCTATATCACAAAGTTTCTTCACATCATCACCAAGACATAAATCTTTCATAGAGTAGGGATGGTCACCACCATAAATTTTACGACACGGATACGTGCATTTACCACGATTCGCGGACTCACCTTTTAAAAAGGACGAATACATACAAAGCCCGCTGTATGAATAACAAAGCGCCCCGTGGATAAATACTTCCGTTTCAATACCACAATTTTTTGTAATATTTTCAATTTCCTTTAAACTTAATTCCCTAGCCAATACACACCTTGAAAATCCAAGCTCGCGAAGGGCAATAGCCCCGTCAAGATTATGCACCGCCATTTGCGTGCTTGCATGCATTTCTAAATCGGGGAAATAATTTTTTATAATATTTATAATCCCGAAATCCTGAATGATAAGCCCGTCAACCTTTGCATCGTTAAGAAGAGCGAGCGTTTCAATCGCCTCATCCGTTTCTAAATTTTGAATAACGGTGTTAAGTGCGACATAAACCTTTTTCCCGTTTTGATGAGCATAGTTCACAATGGCATAAAGCTCCACGGGTGAAAAATTTACCGCATCCGCACGTGCTGAAAAATTCCTCATCCCTAAATATATAGCATCTGCACCATAGGAAAATCCGGCAATCGCGCATTCAAAATTTCCGGCCGGTGATAACAATTCAACTTTTTTATCCATAATGCCACCCTATAATTTCAAAATAATCTTTCCCATAGAAGGGTAAAATATTTTATCATCAAGTTCCAAATTCAAAAGAGCCTTTGAAATCTGATTAAGTGAATAAGTATCCGACAATTCGCGAATTATATGATCAACACTTGTTGGTGTAGAACTTAAAAGCGAAAGTATTTTTAACTCCAAATTTTCATTATTTATTTCCAAATCATCAAGGAATATTTCCATACTTTCCTCTTTCACAAACAAATCGCGACTTTCAACCTTTTTAATATCATCCGGTTTTGTATTGTTAAGTGAAAGGATTATATCCTCCACGGATGTGATAATAGTAGCCCCGTTTTTAATAAGCTCGTTTGTTCCGCCGGCCCTCGGGTCCATAGGAAAATTTGGAACTGCAAAAACTTCACGACCTTGCTCCATTGCAAAACGTGCAGTGATAAGACTTCCTGATTTCGCACTTGCCTCCATCACTGCAATACCCAAGGAA
>CAZHAL010000009.1:0-20030 GCA_964530355.1 uncultured Bacteroidales bacterium
ATCCATTGACATCTGTTTTTTTTTGTTTAAACTCCTAAATAGAAACTAACTATCAGTAAAAAAGAGGTCTATTATGAATACAGTAAATACGAATGACGATAAAATTAAATATCTTACCTATGAAGATGTAAGGGAAGAGTATGAAACAATAAAAAATGTTGAATCTTTTTGTATAACGACTCCCCATCGCGCTATATATAACAATAAAGAATTGATGGGTATATCAGAGGAAACTTCACAAAATCTTTTTAAAGAAGTTTTAAAAATTCCGTCTGATTCTTATTTAGATATTATATTAGATTTTGCGAATTTAGTAGATACAAATGAGAAATATATAATTATAGATAGTTTGTTATCTATATTTTATGCAGATATTAATTTGTTTGGTTTCCCGGAAAGTCCTGTAGATTTGGAAACTAAACAGACTCTTTTAAGTAGTACATTAAAATTGCTTAAATCTATAAAAGATAGTAATTCTGTTATAAAAAGTTTTGTCGGTAAAAGTAAGAATTCATTAGAGTTGGCATTTGTGCTTTTGAATAAAAAAACTCTTTGCAACGAATTGTTGGAAAATAAAGAATTTTTGAAACAAGCAAAAAATTATGATAAAGTTTTAGATTTATTCCCTCAAATAAAAAATAATGAAAGATAATTTAACAACTTTCATATTCTATTATGAGGATGCAAGAAATTTTCGAAGATAATCAAAGTGTTTGCATTTTGTTCTTGACTTTTAAGAAAAAATAGTGTATAGTAGTTTTCAACTAATGGGATAAGTGTATCCTGATTTTTCCTCCTAATTGATTGCACCATATAACATTAATAAACCAACAAATATTGCAAGAAAGTAAAAATCAAAAAATGCAAAGATCTTTGTTGATGTGTTTTTGGTATTTTTGAATACAAATAATTGCGTGATTATAAAAAGGAAAAATGAGGAGATAAAAAGTCCCAGTTGAAATTTTCCAAGATATGGGCTGTCGTAATATCTGACAATGTCCCATACAAATGTATCAAAATTCACATTAGGACCGAAACCGAACAAACCGATTAAAAGGAATAAAGAATAAAAAAAATTTATTCCTATTAAGAACCCCCAAAATAAAATTTTCGTAAGAATAAAATTTATGATAGTATCAGTTTTTCTTTTTACCATATTACACCTTATCTGTTAATAATATAATTACATATAGGAAGAATATAGAACATTGCAAATGCAAATGCCCTTCCCCAAATATTTTTCACATTTTTAAACACAATATTATTCATAATGGTTAATAATGAGAAAAACACAAAAAAAGAAATTATTGCAAAGGAATAAAGCTCTATATCACTGGCTCTTGAACATATGGAATATTCATCAATGCATTCTTTTTCAAAAGGATATATAAATAGAGATATCATTCCCCAAAGTGAGGATATAAAGAGATTACAACCAAGCATTATTATATAATAGCCAAGTTTCTTTATGATATTTTTATGAAGTTTATTTGTCATTATTTCCTCCATCTTATGGAAATGATATAATATAAAAAAACCAATAAAGAAATGATTGAGATTATTTCTTTATATTGAATGTTGATAAATAATAAATTGATATTAAAATATACAAGTAAAATTAAACCGACAAGAAATTCCTTTGAGGCCTTTACCATCAAAAAATAAATAAAAGATGAGTATAATGCAAAAGCCATAATATAAATATAAACATACAAATCAATATATTTAAGGTTAGTTTGTATTCTTATAAAATTAAAGAAAAAGATTGAAAACAATATACCGAAATATAAAATTATGACTGCCTTTAATATTTTATAACTAAATGACAATGTTTTATAATTGAATAATGATGTAACAATATCAACTATATCTTTTTTTTGTTTTTGCATTTTACACCTCGTTGTTATTTAATAATTCTATTATAACGAGAATTATTTCATAAATCAACTATAAAATAGAACAAAATAATAACTTTTAATTCGAAAGGAGAATTTTTTATGGAAAAACAAGATGTTAATAATATAAGAAGATTACAAGGTTTTCGTAATATTGATGAGAATCAACCTGTTTATAATCAAATTATCGATTCTGTTTACAAGGAAATGATTGCAAAAATAAATGATCCGAATTTTGATGAAATAATATTTTGGAAACTTGGAAAATTATATGATACAGATATTTTTGATTTCAAACCTACACTTAAAAAAATTGCAAACAGATACAAAAATGAAAAAGGTCATACAGTATTCGGTTCAAACATTCCAAATGATTCCGAATTTATCTATGATCATGATATTTGGAGCAATATTCATTGGGGCTATACTTTACAAAAAAATAAAATATGGGGAAGACAAAGAATGGCTCAACTACATGATATATATAAAAGACATCCTATTTTGTATACTTTCTCCTCACAAAATACGGATAATAATGCAGTCGTATTTGGTATGGAGTTATATGATAAATATGGTCCAAACCTTACCAAAGAACAATTTGAAAAGGAAATATTTAAAAATAAGGAAAAATTAAACAGATGGCATAAAGAAAAACTTACCTTATTAAAATCCAATGAACCAGAAGCTTATGATTACTTTAATTTGCCACAGGAAGACAGAATTGATTTAATTCCGGATGTTCCGTTTGAAAAGGATGAAGATAATATAGTTTTAAACCCTCAATCCTACTTTTATTACGAAGTGAAACCTGCTGAGCGTTTGGAGGAAATCGCAGATAAGAATAATATGTCGGTAGAGGAACTTATGGAACTTAACCCGGAACTTGAATACAACACAAAACTTATACCGTTTCAAATTTTAATAGTAGGGGACAAAAATGCGCAAAATCTGTCCGAGGATGCCTTTCAAATTGATTGCCTTAAAAATGCGAAAATTGCGATGAGACACAGAGGGTATAGAAACTCTGATAATCCTAATTCGAAAAAAGTTAATGACGACGTTTCTCAATTCTTTCATTTTGCATACAGTGATGAAGAGAAGAAATGCAATATTACCGATAATTACGGTATGTCGGAAAAAAGGAAGGAAAAAGAAGCAAAACTTATGAATGATGCAATGTTGTTTCGAAAACTTCATAAAAAAGTGGAGGAGCAAAAGCCTCTTTCCGACATCAAAGAAGAAGTTAAAATTTTCAACGAGCAGAAAATTTCCGAAATTAAAAATGAGGATATTGCAAGCGATATATTTGAATATTCCGTTATTACGGAAAATCCTACACAAGTTGTCAAAACTACTCAATCACTTACAAATCAACTTTTGGATGAGGAAGATGAGCTTAAAGTTGACGGGATACTGGGAAATAAAACCCTTAACGCATTAAACAGTCTTGATGAAGAGGAGGCAGAGTTTGTGCAAACGAACCTTAATAATATATTTGAAAAGAAAACCAAAGTGCAGATAAACAATAAAAAATCCTTCTCCTTTGATGATGGAAGTGAAGGATTAAATTATTGTCCTGTGCCGGATGGTTTTTATGATAAATAGAATATCGGAAATTTGCTTACTTTACCAACATTTCATATAAATCGATTGAAGGGTAACCGTCCTGGACTATCGGATTTCCTGATTTATATTCGGTGATTGGTTTTCTGTCCTTGGAAACTTTTTTATCACCGGATAATAACATTTTTTGATATTTTTTTATGGATTGCATTGTTGCCTTTCCATAAAGTCCGGTAACGTTAGGCGAGTATATATCAAGATTTTTTAGGGCTTCCTGTATTTGTTTTATTTGCACTGTTGTCATAGGTTGTATTTTATTCCAATTTTCCGGGCGATCGAAAAGAGGGGTGGAATTTGATGCAATCGCATCGGCAAGAAGAGCAACGGATAGCGCATAATTGGTTGAAGCGTTCCAACGCATTATATATTTGAAATTGTTATAAATCATAAATACCGGACCATTAACCCCGCTTGGGGCAATTAAACTTGCCGATATATCAGAGCTTGGAAGTGGGGAACCGTTATATTGTTTTACGCCTAAATCCTTAAAGAAATTAACGGTTTTCCATTCGTTGGAGTTTACATATTCCCATGCGGACTTATTATTTTTTGCAACTGATACGGGACGACCCCATTTATATTTTCCGTCCCAACCCATTTTGGAAAGATAGTTTGCGGCAGAATATACTGCGTCATCTATGTTATTGATTACATCAATTTTGCCGTCGCCGTTGCCGTCCTTTGCATACGCCATAAATGTAGACGGCATAAATTGGAAATTACCGAATGCTCCGGCCCAAGAGCTTAAAAACTCCGGCAACTTTATATGACCTGCGTCGATAATCTGTAATGCTTTTACAAGCTCGGATGTAAAAAATTCGGACCGACGCGGATCAAATGCCAAAGTTGTCAATGTTTGGATTACCGGCCATTTGCCCTTATATTCGCCATAGTTTGTTTCCATACCCCAAAATGCGATAAGGATTTTCGGTTGGATATTAAATTCCTTTGATACACGATTAAAAAGTTTTGCATGCTTTTTCAATTTAACCTTTCCATTCGCAATACGTTCAGGTTTTAATGCAGAATCATAATAGCTCCAAAATGTTTTCATAAATTCAGGTTGTTTTCGGTCAGAAGAAATTACCTTTGGTTCATATTTTACATCCTTGAATGCGGCGTCAACGGTTGCCTGACTTATTTTATGTTTTTTAACAGCAGTTTTTTTGAAATTTTCGACCCATTCCTTGAATTCGGTATCATCAAAAACTTCCACCTCTTCGGTAGCGGTTTCCAAAGCCTTTATCGCAGGAGCATTTTGTGCAAATGTTACACTTGATGTAATAAAAAATAAAAACAAAATAAAAAGTTTCATATTATCCCCTCTGTTGCAATTAAACTCTTGCAATATCTTCGATTATAAATTGTATGTAATTTTTTCCGTTCCAGCTGTTGGAGCGGATTTTGCCGGCAAGTTTGAAACGTGAACCTGTTTCAGATAATAAAACTTCGCCCAGCGGAGTATCAACCGATTTGTAACATATTGCAGAGATGCTTTTCCCGTTATCGGATGAAAAATAACATCTTATATTACCGCCACCTATGGCATCGGAGCCCGTAAGTTTGGCATTAAGGATTGCGAAACGAGGCTCCTCATTTGCCGTGCCGAAAGGTTCCAAAATTTGCAATTTTTTTATTAGGTCAGCGTTGATACCTGTAATATCGATAACAGAATCTATCTTTAATACAGGAATTATTTTCTGTGATTTGGTGGAAGATTCGATATAGTCGTGAAGGAATTTTTTAAATTCATCAATTCTGTCGACATGAAGTGTAAAGCCGGCCGCCATTGAATGACCTCCACCTTCCGTTAAAATGCCAAGTTCCTTTGCCTTTATAATCGCACTTCCCAAATCAATCTCAGGGATACTTCTTCCGCTTCCGTTTGCGATACCGTTATCGTCAACGGTTGCAACGCAAGTAGGCAAGTTGTATCTTTCCTTTAACCTGCCGGCGATAATTCCTATCACACCGGTATGCCAATTTTTACCGTTTACAAAGATGAAATTATCATCCGGTTTTATCTCACTGGCGACCTTTGAAAATGCTTGTTCAAGGACTGCGGCCTCAATATCCTTTCGCTCCAAATTAAAATTGTTCAGTTTTTGGGCGAGGCTGTCCGCTGTCAACGGATTACGTGTTGTTAAAAGTTGTGCTGCTATACTGGAATTGCCGACACGACCACCCGCATTTATCCTTGGACCCAAAACATAGCCCAAATGATAAACTGATGGAGATGTGCTGACACCGGATACATCGCAAAGGGATTTAAGTCCGATATTTTGTCTTCGTGCCATAACCTTTATACCGACGGAAACGAACGCTCTGTTTACTCCGACAAGAGGGACAACATCGCATACGGTTCCAAGGGCGACCAAATCCAAATAGGAGAAAAGGTCCGGCTCCTCTATACCTTTATTTTTATAAAAGTCCCTTTCACGCAAGGTTTTATTAAGTGCAACTGTGAGTAAAAATACTACACCGCATGCTGCCAAGTATGTGAGTCCGGAATCGTCATCGACACGTTTCGGGTCAACAACCGCAACGGCATTAGGGACACCGACTTCTGCCTCGTGATGGTCGGCAATGACGATATCCAAGTTCATTTGATTTGCCATATCGACGGCATCAAAACCGGTAATACCGCAATCGACTGCGACAACCAAAGTGCAACCGGCGGACATAAGTTTTTTTAAACCTTCGCTGTTAAGTCCATAGCCGTCATTTTGTCTGTCAGGAATAAAAATGTGGATATTTTTTACACCTACATCATACAAAAATTTATATAATACGGCGGAAGATGTGGCACCGTCGACATCGTAATCACCGAAAATTCCGATTGCTTCGCCCTTTTCAATCGCACGGACTATACGTTCAACGGCCTTATCCATATCACGCAAGATAAACGGTGAAGGGAGCAAGTTTTTTATTTGCGGAGAAATATAAGTTTCAGTTTGCTCGAACGGGATTTTTCGTGAATTTATAATTTTTGCGATTATATCGGGAATATTATATTTCTGGCTGACGGCTTGCACAAATCTTTCATCATGAGAAAACAAACTCCACCTAAAACCGTTAAGTGAAGAATTTTCATCAATCATAAATTCCTTTTCCTCCATTGTAGGAATCATCTTAAAATCCTTTTAATCTTCTATTAAAAAAGGCAGTGTAAATAATCTGCCTTTTAACACTACTAATAATTTATATAAATTTCTGTTCTTCTGTTGATAGCTTCGTTAATCGGCATATTTTCTTCTACAACCTTTTCAGTATCTGCTACACCGGAAATCAATATTTTATCAGAAGGGACGCCATATTTTATCAAAGCATCGCGAACCTTTTCCGCACGAAGTATTGACAAGTCAAAGTTTTTAAGTTTGTTTTGTATTTCCTTCATATTCTTTGAACGGCTTGATGAATTTCCGACAACACGAACGGTTGCATTGTTGCGATTTACAAAATTTGCAACGGATTTTAATGCGCGCATATCGTTTTGTGAAATATCAGCCTTTGCATTTGAATGATAAATAATTGCACTTAAAAATGTAATGCTTTTAGGTGCTTCAACATCCTTTATATCAAACTTTTTTGCAGGTTTTGTTTTTCTTGCCGGTGCAGATGTTTCCTCATTCATTGCAACAAACTTACGTTTTTTTGTAGGGCGTTCATATCTGTTGGAAGATGCAGGTTTGATACCGCGTTTTTCCTCTGCGGCACGCACAGCCCTTTCAAATTCGGAATCACCATAATATTTTGGTTCCGGTTGATATTCAAGATCCTCCTCATCATAAGACAATTTTACAAATGATACAACTTCATCATCATTTGCAGGCGGTGGAGTGATAACCTTTACATCCTCGGAAATTTCCTTTTTTTCATCAACGATTATTCTTACCGTATTATCGTTTGAGTTATTTTCATTATGTTCTTCGATTTTTGTATCCAAAGAATGGGATGGTTGATTATCAACCTTTACCTTTACAGTTTCATTCTTATATGTAACATTTGTATCAACAAGCTCATTCGAATTAACGGGAATGTTATTGTTTATATCAGATGATGTGCAACCGACAACACCCAAAAGTATTATTATTGGTAATGATACATATTTTTTGATTTTTAATTTCATTTTCATAAAAGCCCTCGTAAAAATTATAATATAAATTATAATACCCCAATTTATACTTTATTTTCAACAATTTTTTTTAAAGTTTTTATTTTTTATTTTTTTGTGAACGAAAGATAGATAGGTTTTCGTGATTCCGCAATGGCTTTTTGTTCATATTTCGTAGGTATCCAATCATCCGGAGCATTTACAAAATCCGCAGATTTTTCGGCATCCCAAGTAAAAAGATTTGTTTGGTTTATGCAAAATAGAGCCCATGGGATATATATCGGATGATCGCTTGCCACAAAAAGATTTCCCCCATGGGTTAAAAGGTTATAAAATGATTGCAAATTGGTTTTATTTATCATACGTCGATTTTCATTTCTGTTTTTCGGCCACGGATCGGGATACAAAACAAAAATGCGTGAAAAAACGCCCTGCTCTAAATACGGAAATAATAAATTTACATCGTCTGGGAAAATACGAATATTTTTTATATCGTTTTCAATTATTTTTTTTAAAATAGAGGCATTTCCGTTTACGAAAACTTCGGTCCCGATAAAGGCTATATCCGGATTTTTTTGTGCCATTTGGACAAGATGTTCGCCGTCCCCGTAACCTATTTCAAAAATAAATTTTTTTGGTTTGAAATCAAAAAGGGATTTTAAATCAATCTTTCCCGTTTGCGGTAACTTTATTTCATATTTCGGAAGATTTTCAAGGATAAGGTTTTCCTTTGCCTTGCTCATCCCCTTACCGCGACGGCGACCGAAAAATGTTTTTTGCTTTATTTCCGTCATTACAGTTCCACCATTTCACGAACAAGTTTTACATCCTCTTCGCTTGCGCCGTATTTTATAAATTCTTTCATTGAAAGTTCAAAATAATTTATATTCCTTATAAATTCCTTTGTCGTGTCAAAGTTAATATCATTTAGCCAAAGGATAAAATCGGCAACAATATCCGCACTTGTTTGTAAAAACTTTCTATCAACTAGGGTTTTATTTTTTATAAATTCCTTTACCTTATCCGAAAGAGGTTCAATTTTCATATTTGAAAATATAGGGCGACCGTTAACAACGAAGTGTCGCATATTTTCAAATTTATCGGCATCACGTAAAAGTTTCGCCATAATATCGGCGATTTTCTTTTCCTCTTCATTCATATTCACATATAACGGTGAAGAGTAATCTATTGCTATTTTATCGTGGGATTGTATTGCGAAAAGCAACTTTGGGTCATTAAAACTCGGATTATCTTTTATCAAATCAACCGATTTTTGGCCATGATGAAATATATCATTCGGAATATATTTCCCATTTTCATCAAATTGATAGAATCTTCCCAAATCATGAAGGATTGCAGAAAGTGTAATCAACTCCTTTGCTTCATTTGTTAAATAAGGTTGTATTGTTTTTTCATTTATCATAATATCCAAAATAACAGATTCGACCCCAAAGGTATGTTTCAATTTATGGATAAGATATCTGTTGCGTTCTTCTACATCTACAAATCTTTGCATTTGTTTTGCATAAGAATCGCCTATTAACCTTGATGCTTCGTATATTTTGCTTAACATTTTACACCTCACTTTAAAATTGGCAGTAATAAAATTGTTATTATTATAAGTAATGTAGTTACTTGATTTAACATAGGAACAAATGTATTTCTTGCAATACCGCATATTTTTAACTTTGATTGGAAAAGGCTGTCCGTGATATCAGATACACTTATGGAAATCAAAGATATAAATGATGTTAATATGATAAGCCCGAATACAAACGATGCAAGTATTTCATGATTTATATACGGTAATACAAAATACAAACAAACACAAAATAAAAGTATGTATAATGTGCTTCGTAAAAACAGATATAATCTTTTTGTTTTCATTTCCGCATATTTTGTAAGATTTACTATCTTTAACAAATTAAAAACTACTAATATAATACTTAAAAACAGACCTATTATCACATTGTTGGAAAACATATTTACACTTACCTGTTTTTTTACAACAAATTCCAATGTTTCAAAAAATATGTAAAACAGAACTATGTTATTCAAGGTTTTTGCTATGTATCTGTAACTTTCCGAATTTTTATAAATTACATTTGTTGTGTAGTTAAAGAAGTGCGCGCCTATCATTGCAAGGGACGCAACGGCTATACCGTAAACATTACCGAAATTAAGGGCTATGAATATCATTAAACACATAACCAAACTTATTATAAAAGTGGAACTTAGCATATTTGATATAGGGTATAATAACTTGAAATTGGTGGAAAGTTTATTTATATCCGTCATTTTTACGTTTTTTAAATACGTTGATAACTTTATTATTATATAGGAACCAAAAATTCCGGTCATAAATATTAAAAATATGTTATAGCTTATTGATAAACAGAAAATAGTCCAAAATGCAAGAAGGGTGAAGCTGAATATTTGGAAAAATTCATTTATATATTGTTGGATTTTCTTATCCGCTTTCCTTATTACATATTGCAACATCACTCCTATGTTTGAAAGCAAAAGGTTAAGAAGCATTATGAAAAACGGAAAGTTTATAAGGGTTGCCCTTTTTATATCTGTGCCAAAAAATCTTGTAATATCGACTATCGGGATAAGAGAGGCAAGTATCGCACAGGTTTGTGTTAAGATAATTACCAGAAAGACTCCGTCAATTCCCTTTAATAATGTTGTAAATATAAACTCCGTTAAATCCTTTTTATATATGGTTAAGACATTTATAATTTTTATTATTATATTTAAAAGTATTAAACAGGCGATTACCAACAAAGATGAAAGAATCACATCCAAGTTATCAAAATAATTAGTGTATAATAAATATAATATTGCGACTGATAAAAGAGAGAAAAAAACACCTGCAATTTCCGTTATATCATATCGAAGTTTTTCAGTTAATGTTTTGAAAAATTTTTTATTTTTTATGCGTCGATAAAAAAGAATCGACAATAAAACAATCAATTCAAATCCGAAAATTACAGATGTAATATTCATAGTTTTTAAAATAATTGTCGGTAAAACCTCACTAAACATCATTTTTCCCTTATTTCTTATTTCTTTTCCACATAATAATAATCATAATTTAATAATTTTGCAACTTTCCAATTATTTTTTTGACTTTAAGAGAAGTATTTGCTAACATATTTGAATTGAAATAAACATATAATATGGAAAAAAAATGATTTTAAACAGTATTTGTATCGCCGGAAAAGAAATTTTACCTTTAATAGAAGGGGGCAAAGGCATAAACGTATCAACCGGACTTACTTCCGGAAGATGGGCAAATTGCGGTGGTGCAGGAACTTTCTCCGGAGTTAATCCTGACTTCTATGATGAAAACGGTAATTTCATAAAACCTATGTTTAACGGAAAGAATCGTCAGGAAAAACAAAGGGAACTTATTGAATACGGAATAAAGGGCTGTCTTGATCAGGCTCATATCGCACACGAAGAATCGCGCGGAAACGGGCTTGTGTTTATGAATGTGCTTTGGGAACAAGGCGGATCACAGGAACTCCTTTCAAATGTTTTGGAACGTGCAAAGGGAACAATTAAGGCGATATCCTGTGGTGCCGGAATGCCTTTTAAACTTGCTGATATTTGTGCGGCAAATAAAGTTTTCTTTAATCCTATTATTTCATCGGCAAGAACTTTGCGACTTCTTTGGAAACGTTCATATTACAGATTTAAGGAATGGATAGGCGCCGTTATTTACGAGGACCCATGGCTTGCCGGCGGTCATAACGGACTTTCAAATGCAGATAATCCTATGGCTCCGGAAAAACCTATGGCCAGACTTATTGAAATAAGAAAGTTTATGAATGAAGTGGGACTTAAAACCGTGCCTATAATAATAGCCGGCGGTATTTGGTGGCTTTCCGAATGGCTTGATTATATGAATAATGATGAGATTGGTCCGGTCGGTTTTCAATTCGGAACTCGTCCTATGGTTACAATGGAAAGTCCATTAAAGGACAGTGTTAAACGTAAACTTTTAAATATTGATAAGGGGGGTGTGAAACTTCAAACTTTCAGCCCTACCGGATTATACTCTTCTGCTGTGGAAAATGAATTTTTAAAGGATTTGCAGGCTCAACTTTCTCGTCAAATATCTTTTGCCGAAACAGTAGATGAAAATGCCGAACTTAACACGCCTGTGGAATTAAAGGTAACTAATAAAACCGTGTTTATAAATAAAAATGATATGGAAAAATTCAATCAATTTGTAAATGCCGGATATGATTACATACTTAAAACTCCATCAAAAACTTTGCTTTTTGTATCAAAGGAAAAATATGATACTATTATGGAGGATATGCGTAATTGTGTCGGTTGTTTATCAAGTTGTATGTTTTCCGGTTGGACGCAAAGGGAAAATACAATTATTCAACCGGATCCAAGAAGTTTTTGTATTCAAAAATCTTTGCAACGTATTTCACATACTGATGATGTGGAAGGCAATCTTTTATTCGCGGGACAAATTGTTCATCGCTTTAAAACAGATCCGTTTTATAAAAACGGAACGTTTATTCCGACTGTTAAGGAATTGATTGAACAAATTAAAACCGGTTATTAAAAAAATCCCTTTTTCAAGGGATTATTTTTTAAGTAAGATTTAAGTTATAATCCGTTATTGATAAAATCTTGAAATTACTTTGTCATTTTTCTTTACCCCATATTTGTTGTAAAGGTATGAGATATAATCATCAAAGATATTTTCCGATATGTTTTTTTGTTCGTTTGCCTTAAACTTTGCAAAATCAGCCGAATCCTTTTTATCAACAGGCGGAAGTATTACACCCCTTACGGATACGACGTAATAATTATCAGGAGATTTTACAATGAACGGTTTGTTTAAATCTTCACTGAATACTTTTGTTAAAAAATTGCTGTCATAGGCATTATTAAATCTTCCGGTTTTAGATTGGAGTGAAAGGTTTGCCGATTTATCAACCTCAACCACGGCAGAGGAGAAATCTTTACCTTCCTCTATTTTTGAAAGGATGGTATTTGCCTTTTCCGAGCTTTGAGATATTTTCATATTTTCATACCACATTTTTGACAATTCGGATTTGACCGTTGCGAATGCCTTTGGCACAGGAGCATAAACTTTTTCAACGAAAATCAACATTACGTTGTCGCCACTGTCCATAACATCACTTATGCCGTTTTCATCAAGTGCGAAAAAGGCTATATCACGATATTTTTGTGTAAATGCAGAATCCTTATAAACTGAACCGTCTCTTTTCTTTCCATCAACATTTAATTCCGGAATATCAACTTTTTTTACATTAAAGGATTTTACGACATCATTGATGTTTGCTCCGCCATTTATTTCATCAATGATATTTTCTCCTATTTCAATCATAGTTTTATAAATTTTATCAGTATCCTCAGATTTTAAATCCTTATATTTCAAAGCATCCTTTGCACTGATGGTTATATAAGAAATTTTTCGATATTCGGGTTGTGCAAATTTTGCAATATTTAATTGGTAAAGTTCCTTTAACTCCTCTTCTTTCGGAGAAGATGTTATTTTTTCGTTTGCGATTTTGAAATTCACAACATCAATTATTCTTTCTTCGTTTCTTTGTTTATAAAGGATTTCGGAAATACTTGTAGGGTCGATATTGCTTACAATCGCATTTACCAAAATTTCTCTGGCAACAGAATTTGCGATTTCATCAACAAAAGTTTTTTCGGATACGTTGTTTGCATCCAAGATATATGCAAATTTTTCAGGGGAGAAGTTGCCCTTGTCATCCTGAAATTCCTTTGTATTTTGAATCATTTCGTAAATTTTATCGTTGGAAACGTAAATGCCCTGAGCTTTTGCCTCTGCATCAAGCAAAAGTCTGAAAATCATATTATTTATTACCTGGTCAAGGAGGCCAAGTTGGATAGCTTGTTTATAATTAAATTTAACGTTTGGTCCCATTGCGGCTTGCATTTGAGCGATTTGGCGTTTGAATTCCTCCTCCAACTCAACAGTAGAAATGCTTTTGCCGGCAACTTTGATTGCGACATTCGAACCGGTCAGACTTTGTCCGCTTACCCCCCAAAAGATGAAGCTGGCCCCTATGATGAATAACAAAACTCTGCTTACCCAGGTTTCGGAACAATTTTTTAATTTTTTAAGCATTTTTAATCCCTTTCTTAAAATTTTTTTTACTTTTATATAGAAATAACAAAATAAATGTGGTAAAACAAGAAAAATATTAAATAATTTTTTAATTTAAACATAAAAGGAGTAAAAAATGGCTTTTTCAAAGAAAAAAATTATTGCTGGTAATTGGAAAATGAACGGTCTTAAACAGGACGGTTGGCAACTTACAAACGATTTATTAAATAAATTTGAAAGTCCGGATGCAAATCTTGGCTTTGAAATGATTGTTTGTCCTCCTGCTACACTTTTATCAGAAATTACCGCTATGGTAGAAGGTTCACCTATTATGACAGGAGCTCAAAACTGTTCCGATAAATTAAACGGTGCATATACAGGTGAAATATCGCCGGTTATGATAAAGGATATCGGTGCAAAGTTTGTAATTCTCGGACATTCGGAAAGAAGAAGTTATTACGGGGAAACAAGCGAAATTGTTGCTGTAAAGGCTCAAAGTGCTTTGGAACAATCTCTTACACCTATTATTTGTGTCGGCGAATCTTTGGATCAAAAGGAATCCGGTGTTGCCGCAGCAGTTATTGAAGAACAATTTATGAAATCGGTTCCGGAAAATGCAACCGTTGATAATATTATAATTGCATACGAACCTGTTTGGGCAATAGGCACGGGAAGAGTTGCTACACTTCAAGACATTATTGATATACATTCAAAAATTCGTGACGTTGCGGAAAAGAAACTTGGCTCAAGAGATATTACAATCCTTTACGGCGGAAGCGTAAAACCTTCAAATGCAAAGGAAGTATTTTCAACCGAAGAAGTCAACGGCGTTTTGGTTGGCGGGGCTTCACTTAAAGCAGATGATTTCTGGGATATTGCAATGGCAAGTATCTGATTTTCAGATAGGACAAAATAAATCCCCTTTTTTACGAGGGGATTTTTTATTATATAACTTTTGAATCTAATTCTTTTTTTATTTTTTGAACAGGATATTTATCTTGGGTAAGGAAAGTTCTTTTTTGAATTATTTTTAATCTGTTATCAGCAATAAATTTTTCAATGATTTCAACAATTCTTTCCCTTTTTCTTGCTTCAACACTATCTGGACTTTTCATACGAGCTCTTAGTTTTGCAAGTTCAAGTGCCGTGTAATCATAAACATTTCTGATATTTAAATCTACACCCTTTTTAAGTAAGAAGTTTACCATTTTTACGGCTTCTTCACGTATGGCAATAAATAATGCAGTTTGATTATCAATATCCACAGCATTTATATCAATTCCAGATTGCAAACAAATTCTGGCTGCCTGAGTATTATTATTAAATGCCGCATAATGCAGATAAGACCATCTTAGGGCATCAGACGGATTTTCAATACCGCTTTTTTCAAAAGCCTTTTTAAGAAATTCCATATTATCAGATTTCATATATGAGACAATATTATCTCTTATAATAACATCTTTATCCATAATTCTGTCACTGTAAAAAAGACCATGTTTCGGATTTACCATAATTTACCTCTTTTCAAAAGTTCTTTTTTCTTACCGGACTCCTTATTATAAACAAAAATATTTTATAAGTCAAGAAGAAAAGAAAAATTAAGCAAAATAGTAATTTTTGTTTGGAAAAGTGTAAAAAATAATGTATAATACTTTTAAACAGGAGAGAATTATGAAGAAATATATTATACATTTTGTTATGCTATGTGCTTGTTTTTTCCAGATAAATAATGCAAGGGCTGATTTTTGGGATGCTTGGCTTGACGAAGATGAGGAAGCTAAAATAAAGGCCGGTGCAAGCGGAACTTACACAAAAACCACTAGAAAAACTACATCTACAAGAATGAATAATAGCCAAAATCCGGAAACTTTGCGCACAACGATAAGGCAAACTACCATATATCCTCAAACCGTATCGGTTCAACCTAAACAACAGAAACAATATGTGGATTATTCCAACCCTATGGAAGGAAATAACAGTTTTTTAAGAAATTCTATAACAAGTAACAATAATGACGATTACAACTTTATTGATTACGATACTATACAAGCAGAACGTAACATTCGCGATACCGAAGTTTTAAATTCGGTTGATAAATGGCAACTTGGGCTTAAAAACGTATATTGGGAAAACTATCGCGGTAATAATATAAGAATTGAAGTATTAAGAAGCAATCGTGATTTAAAGGAAATGCGTCTTAAATTCGTTCAATCACAGGATATTATTTCCGATCCTGACGGTTCTATATCCGATATGCTTAACAAAGTTGCAGAACAAGTTATGAAAAGAACTTGCGGTAAAAAATCAAAGCAATCAATTATTCTTTATGAAAGACCTTCCATTGAACTTGTAAAGGAAACTTCATATGATAATTATAAAATTGTTGCGAAAGGAACTTCCTTAAAAGAATACGGATTTAGATGTATTTATTAAAAAAATAAAAAAATACTTGCATTTTATTTTATTATATTGTTAAATAAGTCTATCTTTTGAAGGTTGTCCTTTAAGTGGGGGTATAGCTCAGCTGGTTTAGAGCGCTTGCCTGTCACGCAAGAGGTCGAGGGTTCGAGCCCCTTTACTCCCGCCACTTATAAATTAAAAACTTAAAGGAAAAAATTTGAAAAAATCTAACACTAACAATATTTCTTCTATCTTGAATGTTTTAGGTATTACTCCGCAAGTAATTGCTTTGTTTTTGCTTTTAATACTTCTTATCGGGATTTTGATTGGGATTTTTGTAAAAAAGCAAAACTTGAATATGCCTCAAACAATTCCACAAGAAACGGAAATTCATTCTGATGAGGCGGAAATTACCCCTGCCCCGGCGGTGGAAGAAGAAAAAAACGAATCTGAAATACAATCTCCGTTTGAAAAATATTCTGTTGAAAGAAAAAAAACTAAAAAACCGGTCATAGCAATAATCATTGATGATATGGGTGTTGATATGATACGGTCGCAAAAGATTTTAAAATTTAATTATCCTTTGACTGTGTCATACCTTACCTATGCACCGAATTTGCAATCGCAAATAAATTATGCACGGGATACGGGTAAGGAAGTTTTGTTACACGTTCCTATGCAGGCATTGAATGACAACTATGATTACGGCGGGGAATATCTTTCCACCGATAAAAGCAAATCAAAGAACCTTGAAATTTTAAATTCTCAGCTTAACAAAGCTACGGGATACATAGGTATCAACAATCATATGGGAAGCAAATTTACCTCGGACGAATCTCAACTGAGTGCCGTGATAGATGAGGTTAAAAACCGCGGGATTGCATTTATTGATTCAAAAACCACTTCGCAATCAAAGGCGGATAAACTTGCCAAGGATGCGGGGATTTTGTATGCGACACGCAATGTCTTTATTGATGACAGCAATAAGGAGGAGGATATTATGAAAAGCCTTATCCAGCTTGAACGGTCAGCAACAAAGCGCGGATATGCGGTTGCAATAGCTCATCCGAGAAGTAACACCATAAAGGTAATGGAACCATGGCTTAAAACATTATCGGAAAACGGATTTGAACTTGTTCCTATATCATATATAATTAAAAATTACCCTAAATTTTAAGATTTTGTTCTCCTATGAATAAGATTGAAATTATGCTACTATTTCCTTAACAAAGGAGGAAATAATGGCGAATATTTTACTTGTCTACGGACATCCGAAAACACCGAAAAGTTTTAATTTCGATTTAAAGGAAAGATTGGTTGAAACTTTGAAAGCTCACGGTCACAATGTGCTTGTCCGTGATTTATATGAAATAAGTTTTAATCCGCTTTTATCATCAAAAGATTTGGAACTGATACATAATAATGAAATTCCCGATGATATTAAAAGGGAGCAGGATTTTATCAGGAATGCAGATGTGATTATCTTTATATATCCTATTTGGTGGGCGGGACAACCTGCGATTATAAAGGGATATATTGACAGGGTTTTCAGTTACGGATTTGCATATATGTATAAAGGCGGAAAGGTGGTAGGTCTTCTTCCGGATAAAAAGGCAATCATTATAAATTCAAACGGTGAATCTTCCGTTAAATACGATAAAGAGGGATTTTATAATGCGATGCGGTTGGTTACGGATAAAGGGATTTTTGCATTTTGCGGATTTTCGAAAGTGAAGCATTTGTTTTACGGTGATATGTCAACGAAAAGCGATAAGGACAAAAGCGAAAATATAAATAATGCGATTGATGAAACGATTATTGAAATTGAGGCAACGGATAAAGACTAAAAAAAAGCCCCGTGATTGGGGCTTGGTTTATTGAATTTTATCTATCTCTTTTTTACATTTTTTTATATCATCAATAATTTTCTTTAACTTGCTTGACGCTATACCGGAAGTAACGGTACTTGTTCCACTGGCAGCACTGCTTACTGCGGATGTAATAGTAGTAGCAAGATTTAAGTTGTTAGTTTTGTTTGTGTCTGCATCTTCCTTCTTTTGTTCGGCACCGGATATTGCCGAGGTGATAGTTCCGGCAATAGAGCCGACTGTTCCTATACCGGAGGAAACGGTTGAAACAATGGTCATATTATAAATACTTTCAAGCTCCTTTACATCAATGCTACCGCACGCATCTTTTACTGCTTTTATATTCATAGAATTATTGCCTGCATTTGCAACGACTTCGGCAATAGACCAAGTAATATGAGGATGTTTGTCTTTGTTTATATTACAAACAATAGGATTAAAACCACCAATGATTTGCAAGTATCCTTGTTTATAAGCAGTATTTCCCACAAGATAATCTTCTTCTTCGGTTGATTTTATACAATATGTATCAATATTATTGTAATTAAGGGCAACTACCTCCATTCCATTTGCATAAAGTGGCTGTGTGCCATTACATTCCATAAAACCAATATATTGTTTATTTACATCTGTAAGGGCAAAATAAATATCACTGTCATATAAGTCATTGAAATATTTTAGTCTTTCTTTATTTATGATTGTGTTAAGGGGGATGCTATCACCTACTTTTATAGAAAAAGCCTTTCCGGGATAATAGTTAATAAAAATGTCATTTGTATACTCTGCATTTGCCATAGGACATTCAGCGATTTGACCGCCAAAAGATGGATTCATTGCAAGTGATGATGTTGTTTTATTTTCTGTATTTGTTGATGTTGTTGCGGAAATATTAGAGGTTGCATTACGTCTTCTTAACGGTTTTGCGTTTGCGATATTAAGGGAAATAAATAATGATAAAATTACCCCCCCCCAAGACTAATTTATTACTTTGTCTAATCATTATTTTCTCCTTTTTTTTGATTATACAAAACCTAATATATCATATTTTAGGAATGTATGCAATAAAAAAAGCCCCCGAAAGGGAGCCTTTTAATAAGAGATGTATTATTATTTTTCATAAATGCGAACTTCATCAAATGCTACATCATCGGTTCTCATTGTCAAAGCAACTCTTGATGCAGGAAGTCCCATTTCTGTTAAGGTTGTCATAACATCCTTTACATTCTTTTTAATTGTGCCATTTGATTTTCCTTGTGGAGCAACACCTGATACTTCAAATGTAGCAGATGGGTTTCTTTCCAATACACGGCTTAAAGATTGATACAAAGGTTCTGCGAAATCAACAGAAGATTTATCAAACTTTACTGTTATAATAGGACGTGTTGATTTTGCAACAGGCGCAATTTCAACAGGTGTAGAAGTTGCACGAGCAGGACGAAGTGCTACCTCCTCTCTGCCTCCCATCATAGAAGAACGAGGTGCAGGACGACGAGATTGCGGAGCACGTTGTTGCATACCGTAATCTTGTGCAGTTTCGTTTATGAATGCTTCGTAAGATTCATCACTTGAAAACATTGAACCGCCGTTTGCGAAAAAATCAGTTGATGATGCACTACCATAAAGTTTTCCGTTCTTTATGTTAAGTGCAACATCATTTAGACTGTATTTTTCATTATCAACATAGGCTTGTTGTCTTTCGGCTTCTTGATTTAATTGACGAGCAAAAATCGAAATGTTTGAACCGATTTGTTTTGCTTCTTCTTCAATAGCCTTTAATTGTTTATGGTCATCTTCTGTTGCACCACGGATTTTGTATGATGCTTGGATAGAGCCAACCATATAGTCAACCATTGATTGATCAGATTCTACATCAGCAACAAGTCTTTTTATATCAAAAGCGATGTTGTTGATTTTTTCAAGTTTTGCGCGTGCATCCTTCCATTCATCCATAAGTTCAGGATTTCCAGGAGTTGTGCCAAGTTGCAATTTTG
>CAZHAL010000010.1:0-16120 GCA_964530355.1 uncultured Bacteroidales bacterium
TTTAATATACTTTCTGATGGCATAGTAGAGGATAAAGAAGTCAAAATTATGGGACTTGGAACTTTTGTTGTAAAACATAAGGAGGAAAGAATCGGTCGTAATCCTAAGACCGGTGAAATCGCAAAAATCGAACCAAGAAATGTTATTTCTTTCCGTCCGGCAAAAGGTTTACGAAACACTCTTAAATAAACATAACAGGAGGGGTAATGAAGCAAGATAAAATTTTTTACAGTATTGCGGAGGTAGCGGCGACTACTGACCTTCCTAAATATGTGATAAGATTTTGGGAAACCGAATTTGCTGAAATTTCTCCTGACAGACATTCCGGAAGAAGATATTACAGACAATCCGACATTGATATAATCCTTAAAATAAAGGATTTGCTTTATAAACAGGGCTTTACCATAAAGGGGGCTAAAAAATTCCTTCATGATTCCAAAGTTTCCACAAAATCAAAGGTTTATTCCGATTTCAAGATAGATGAGGAAAACGGGGAATTGAAACCGGTTCAAGAAAGCGGAAAAATCCTTACACGTTTCACATTTACTCCACCGACCGAAGATGCAAAGGTTGATGTGAAAAAAATTATTCAAAAACTTTCCGATATAGAAGATATTTTGAACGAGTAATTAAAAATTCATTGAATCGAGCACACCTTGAAGTATATATGAGGCGGCTACCTTATCCAAAATTTGTTTTCTTTTTTGACGGGAAAGGTCAAATTCCCTTATCAACATTTTTTCAGAGATAGCAGAGGTAAGGCGTTCATCGCTTAACAAAATATCAATATTTTTATCCTTGAAATATTCCTCCAATGCATCTTTAAAATTATGGACTTTTACCGCGGTATCGCCGATATTTCCATCCATTTGAAGCGGAAGGCCGATTATTATCGCGCCTACGTCCATTTCGATTATTATTTTTTCAATTTCCGGGAAAAGGGATGAATAGCTTTTATTTTTAAGCATTGCGTAAGGGCTTGCGATAGTTCTTGAAACGTCGGAAATCGCAATACCGATATTGATTACCCCAAAGTCAATGCCCAAAAATCGCTTGTTGGTGGCAGTATATTTTTCTTTTAAATACTTGCATATATTATCAATCAATGTTATAATTCCCTTATAGTTTTAAGATGTTTATTTTATAATAAATTATTTAAAAACTTATGTAAATATAAAAATAAGGAGGAATAAATGGTAGCAAAAAAAACAAATACAAAAAAACAAGTAGCAAAAAAGGCTGTTGCAACTCCTGCTGTAAAAAATGAATGCAGTTGCGGATGCGGTTGTGGTGGAAACTGTGGTTGCGGATGCGGTTGCGGATGCAAGAAAAAGGCAATTTTAGTTCAACTTACAACAATTATTATTGCTGTTGTTATTTCATGTATTATTTGCTGTGTAATGAATTGTAAAAAGGACGGTTATTACAGACGTAAAGATATGCAATTCGGTGCCGGCTGTTCTGAAAGAATGAAAGAAAAAGGTTGGGACAGAAAAGGAAATAAGGATTTCAAACGCGAAAAACAACAAGCTCCTAAAACAGAAACAAAATAATCATTTTTAATATGGTTTAAGCAGTCTTCGGACTGCTTTTTTTTATTTATTTTATGCCGGTTTTATGGTATTATTTTCATGTGAGGTGTTTTATGGAGCAAGCAAAATTATATAATATTTTAATAAATCCGAATGGGGATGTGTGCATAGTGTTAAAACCGCTTACCCCTTATGACGGGGAGATTGAAAATCCGGAAATACTTTATGACGGCGGGGAAAATGCCATCCTTTACAGAAATTCACATAATGCAATCATCCTTGATTATATACCGGAGGAGCAACGCAAAATTATTTTGGGAAAGGAGAAAATCCTGATTGTGGAATACAACATTAAATCTGATGTGATTGAAAAGGAATATTTTGCCTTTGTAACAAAAGTGAAAAAAATGCTGGATTTAGGGAAAGATTTTACTACACGTGAAGAATTAAATAATCAATTAAAAGAACTTGGACTTTTATAGATAAAAAAAACTCCCTCATTTGAGGGAGTTTTAAGTCCTTAGTTACATTTAGCTTTACAGCTATCTTGTAATGCTTTGTTTGAAATTCCTTTGCATTCTTTTATACAAGCAACTTTACCCATTGAAGGGCCAGCGAGTAAGTCAGATGCGCCAGATACAACAAATACTGTTAAACAAACAGCAAATAAATTAATAAGTTTAAACATTTTTAATCCTTTCATCTATCTGTTGGACAATACTATATTAACATATTTTAGGAAGCAATGCAAATAAAAAAATATACAATAAAAATAAAATTTACCTATAAATTTGAAAAATATGTAATGCGAGGGACGGTTATAATCCTGTCGGCATAAAAAATTATTTGCATCAAAAATACCATATCTTGCATAGAATTGCTTTTGAATTTTATATTATTGTCGGTTAGAAATTTGCGGCGAAGAAAATAGCGGAATATGTAATCATACTTATAAATATTTGAGATTTTGACTTTGTCCGAGATGTCGGTTGCAATATCCTTTTTATTATAAATGTATTCGGTATGGGTGGATTTGAAACTGCTTATTGCTATATCACTGTTGTTTTTAATGGCAGATTGTAGCATTTTTTCGTAATAGGAAGGCGAGATATAATCACAAGATGAGATAAAATGTATAAAGTCGCCGGTTGAATTTTCAAGTGCGATGTTATTGATATCAGGTTTGGAAGTTTTGATTATTTTTACCCTATTATCACAGGAAGCAAAATCAGTATAAATTTTGCGTATATCCTTATCATTGATGTTATCAATTATTATGATTTCAAGGTTTTTATATGTTTGTTTTTCAATACTTTTAAGGCAATCCGCGAAACACTTTTTTACACTTTGTATTGAAATTATCACTGATATTAAATATTTTTTCATAATAATTCCTGTTTATTAAAAATATAAAGGAAAGTTCATAGCTGATTATTATAATACGGATTTTAAGAAAATATTTCTATAAGAAAAAATACCCCTTTTTGTAATTAAGAGGTATTTTTGATAAAAATATTTAAACTTTTACGGATAATTATTCCGAGACATCGTCGGATGAGACTTCTGTATCGGAGACAGCAGATGCGGAAGTTTCCAACATTTTTTCATTGATAATGCCGGATTTTTCCATAATCTTTTTAATTAACTCCTGTGCAACCTTCGGATTATCCTTTAACCAGTTACGAGCATTTTCCTTTCCCTGACCGATACGTTCGGAGTTATAGGAGAACCATGCACCGGATTTTTCGATAATGCCGGCCTTTACACCTAGTTCAATAATTTCGCCCTCGCGGGAGATGCCTTGATTATACATAATATCGAAATCAACAGTTTTGAAAGGAGGAGCAACTTTGTTTTTAACAATTTTTACGCGAGTTTCGTTTCCTATTACGTTTTCCTTATCCTTTATAGAACCGACACGACGGATATCCATACGAACAGAGGAATAGAACTTTAATGCATTACCGCCGGTTGTTGTTTCAGGATTACCGAACATAACACCGATTTTCATACGGATTTGGTTAATGAAAACGACAAGAGCATTTGATTTTGAAACGGATGCGGTAAGTTTTCTTAATGCCTGGGACATAAGGCGAGCTTGTAATCCCATGTGACTGTCGCCCATTTCCCCCTCTAATTCAGCCTTTGGCACAAGAGCCGCAACAGAATCGACTATAAGGACATCGATTGCGCCAGAACGAACAAGTGTATCCGCAATTTCCAAAGCCTGTTCCCCTGAATCAGGTTGGGAAATGATAAGATTATCTATATCAACACCGATTTTTTTTGCATAAGCAGGATCAAGAGCGTGTTCGGCATCAACGAATGCGCAAGTGCCACCAGCCTTTTGAGCCTCCGCCACTATGTGTAGAGTCAATGTTGTTTTACCGGAACTTTCAGGTCCGTATATTTCCACGATACGACCGCGTGGAAGACCGCCGATACCCAGTGCAATATCAAGTCCAAGTGAACCGGTAGAGATAGAAGGAATTTCAAGCCCCTCCTGTTCACCGAGTTTCATAATGCTTCCCTTACCAAAAGATTTTTCAATTTGTGAAAGCGCTGCTTTTAATGCTTCTTGTTTATTTTCTGCCATTTTTATTTTTCCTTTGTTATTTTGTTCTGTTTATGTTCTAGCATAGATTCGTTTATTTTGCAAGGAATTTTTTCCTTTTTTTAATATTGCCTTATCAACATGGCTAATTTTCCCTGTATTTTAACCCTGTCCGGTGAGAAAATTCGTGTTTGATAATTTGGATTTGCAGGCTTTAATGCAATAGAACCGTCCTTTTTATAAAGGTATTTGAGAGTTACCTCTTCATTATCAATCAATGCAACAACTATTGTTCCGTTTTCGGCATTAGGAGTTTCCTGAATAATAACACGATCACCGCTATGGATGCCAGCTTCTATCATAGAATCACCCTCCACTTTTAAAGCATAGAATTTACCAACGCCCAGCATATCGGACGGAACGTCCATTGTTTCGGTTGTATCGGCAATAGCAGCGATAGGTGTTCCGGCCGCAATCTTTCCATACAATGGGATTGTAGTCATTTTTATATTATCATTCACAGGTTCATGTGATGCCAAATTTTCAGGATATCTGATAATTTCAAGAGCCCGAGCCTTATTCGGGATTTGTTTTATGAAGCCACGTTCCTCCAAACTTTTAATAAGGCGGTGAATACCGGATTTTGATTTAAGTCCGATTGAGTTTTTCATTTCCTCAAATGAAGGACAAACACCATCGTGTTTTAAACTTTCATCAATAATCATAAAAAGTTTTAATTGCTGTTTTGTAAGCATATTGTTCTCCTTAATTTTATTTATTTTATATGTATATTCTACCTTTGTTCTGATTCTTTGTCAACTATTAAAATCCATAATTGTATTTTATGTAAAAAATGTCTATTATTTGTTCTTCAAACACTTCTTTAAACTTGGAGTTTTTATTTTCGGTGTAAAGTTATTATCAAGCATTCCGTATAATCGTTCACGGTTTTTATAAGAAAGACTTTTTACCATTTTGAAAAATTCGATATAATTATCCAATATCCTTATATCTTCCTTTAAAATTTCATTATTTACACCGGTTAGAAGATACATCTTGTTTATATTTAAAACGATTGCAATTTGAGCCAAGAAATCAACAGAAAATTTTTGATTACCGTTTTCAATATTTTCCAACTCCTCTATTGATATGGAAAGTTTCTTTGAAAGCTCCTCCATCGTCATATTTAATTCAAGTCGTTTAACCTTTATCCGACTTCCAATTAAATTGTATAGTTCATTTCTTCTTTCGGTTGTGTTTTTTTTGTTATAAATATTTTTATTTGTATTTTTATGTATTATAATTTACCCCGTTAGTTTAACTTAATATATCATATTCAAACCTTAATATGATATTTTATATGATATTTTATATTATATACATATAATTTTATGTTTGTAAAGAGAAAAATGCATAAATTTATATGTTTATACCAAAATAGAATAAATTAAGAGAAAGAAAATGGAAGAAAAATTAAAAAAGATTCGCCTTTCACTTAAAAAAACACAAAAAGAAATGTCTTCTCTGTTAGGGCTTGGTGAAATTACCTGGCAAAATTATGAAAGGGGTATTTCAAAACCCAAAATCGAAACTCTTAAAAAACTTGCAAAACTCGGCTTTAACATAAATTGGATTACTTCTATTAATAATGATAATGAAAATATGTTAAATGAAAATGTAGAGGAAAATTCTTTAAATCAATCAATACAAAATATATCTTTGAACAAATCTCTTATCTTTAATACTTTGTTAAACGGGATGAGAAATATTTATCACAATGCAAACTTATCACGACTTGGTAATAACTATATTGAAAACAAAGCTTTTGAAATGACCATAAATATTATTTCCGTTGCAAAAGATAATAATGATGCCATTAAAATGATACAACTTCTTTTGAATCAAGAAAAACAAGATGTAGCATCTAAATTTTAATATATATCTACCTATTGACTTTTTATAAAAAAAGATAATAATTCTTTTAAAAGGAGACTGTAAATGACATATGTTTTATTTTTAATCGGATTAGCTATGCTTGCCTTTGGCGGGGATATTATGGTATCCGGTGCGGTTGAAGTTGCAAAAAGATTGAAAATTTCAACCCTTCTTATAGGTATTGTTTTAATAGGTTTCGGAACATCCACGCCGGAGCTTGTCGCAAGCTTTGTTGCAATCAATCAGAAAGTGCCGGCCCCGGGGATTGCCGTAGGTAATATAATAGGAAGCAATATTGCAAACATACTTTTAATACTTGGTGTTGCATCGGTTATAAGTCCTATACATATAGAAAAGAAATCATTTTTCAAACGCGATGTTTGGTTTTTGATTATATCAACACTTGTGATATTCATAACATCAGTTACCGGCAGGATTACAAGGATTGCCGGTGTCGTTATGGTTGCACTTTTGCTTTTTTATGTGGTTTACAGTTATTTAACGGAAAAAGATTTTAAAGAAGAAGACGAGGAAATTGCCGAGGAAATAGATTCTAAACATATAAAATCGCTTTGCATCTCTCTTTCAAAGGCAATCATAGGTATAGCGTTAACCCTTTTGGGTGCCAAATTGCTTGTCGATAATGCAATTATTATTGCACGAAATTTCGGTATATCGGAAAGTATTATAGGGCTTAGTTTGGTTGCGGTGGGAACATCGCTTCCGGAACTTGCATCCTCCATTTCCGCATCAATTAAAAAGCATAATGATATAGCATTCGGAAACATTGTAGGAAGCAATATATATAATACTCTTTTCATACTGGGCTTAATCGCGTTATTCACACCTATATTATTCCCAAATGATTTAGGCAATGATGTATATATTTTAATTGCAACAACCTTGATGTTAATAATAACCGGTGTTATAGGTAAAATAGGTCGTATTGCCGGCGCAATATTTTTAACCAGCTATGTATGTTATATCGCATACCTTATGAGATAAAAAAATGATGGAAAATATTAAAAAATTTATAAAGAAATTATATAAATACATCCTTAAAACCTTTAAGGACAGAAAGAATAAATCGCCCTCCTATATTGCAAGGACTTTCTGTGTCGGGCTTGTCGCCGGAATAAATCCGTTTTGGGGACAATCGCTTATATGTCTTATTGTATGGAGTGTGGTTGACAGGTTGTTACATTTCAGATTTAATCTTATCATTGCGTGTCTTTTGACATTTGTAAGTAACCCGCTTACAACACCTATTATGTTTTATATATTTTATTTGACCGGTCAATTTATGCTTGGCGAAACATCAATTCCGTTTGCTGTGTTCGTAAAGGAAATAAAGGCTTTGCTTATAGAAGATTTTTCGTTAACACATATTTGGGATTCGCTTGCCCTTCTTATCAAAGGACTTGGTAAACCGATACTCCTTGGAAATATTCCTTGGTCAATTATTGTTGGAATTGTGGGGTATTATATAGGTTACAGGCTTTCCATAAAACTTAGGAAACAACAGAATAAAAAGAAGAAGCACCGAATCAGGAAAATGATACACTTCTTCCAAAAACAGGACAAAAAAGATTCCGTCTAAATGAAATATCATTTTATAACTCATTGATTTTACTATATTTTCAAGAAAAAAAAAATCAATTTTATATTGACAAAAATGTTGTTGCGTTATATAATGCTTTTATATAAACAAAATGAAAGGATATAAAATGAAACAAGAAACTTTAATCGGAATTGTTAATTCCGAAAAAAACAAGGGTTATTCATCAAGTACAATCTCTTTGGTTAATGCTTCCGAAAATACAGAAAACATTATCTTTGATTTATCAAATGACAATATTGCAGATGTGAAAGCAAAAATAAAAGATGTTTTGGCATCACAAAATTCTCTTAAAATCATAAGTGCGGGTGATATGGGTATTGATGCTTTTAATTCCTTACTTGCCGACAATGATATTAAAAATGCGGAAAACAAAATTCAATTTATACTTAATTCCGATAAGTATTATGCAAATCCTTTGGATATGAAAAAGATTACTCTTATTATGCCAAATGTTGCAATAAGGGAATTCAAAGAAAAAAATCCGGATATGAAAATTACTTCTTATCCGGCGGATTTTGTGGCTGCTCCTCCAAAAGGAGAGCTTCAAAACAGAGCGAAAGTATTTGAAGATGATAACAAAGAGGTAGCAGATTTACTTAAAAACCTTAAAACAAGGGTATCTATGTTTGTCGGTGGTCGTGTTTCTGACGGTCTTGGCGGTTGGAAAGAAAACACACCGGAAATTTTTGAACATGCTGCAAAGGATTATATGGATGCAATAAACGGGACTAACGGTTCTGTTGTATTTCACGGACTTCGCTCATTTACAAATGCAAAGGGTGAAAATGATTTTGACCCCGCCCAAAAATTTTATGAAACCGTAAAATCTATGTTAAAAGAAGGTCAAGAAGTTGCTTTCTTAACAAAGTCAGATGACGGCAAGGGTGAAGATGGAAAATATAAACGTTCTCCTATGCTTAAAGTTATTACAAAAGAAAACGGTGAAATATTTGAAGAAGATACAAAGATGGTTGTAAATTCTCCTGCCGGTGAATATTACTGGCTTTTAAACGAAGCTATTAAAGGAAGAAAATATATGTTTGCAAGTGGGGAACAAATGAACTTTACACCGGAAGCAACTGAAATGGGTGCCGATATTGAGGATATATTCTTTTATAATTGGGAATTGACCGTGCCTTCAAATATTGCGACACAAGAAGATATTATAAGATATTATAAAGAAACCGGAAAGTTGCCAATGAATTCGGTAAATGCATTTAAGAAATTATTAAATGATGAGGAACAAATAAAGTTGGCTTCTCTTTCACAAGCAAAAAACAGATAATACTAATTTATATTATCGGCAAGTTGCAACCATTCGTTTTCGGTGGTTGCAATTTTTGTTTCCAAAGCGTGCAGTTGTTTTGAAAGGGTGGCGATTGTTTCGCCGTTTTGGGGTTGGGATAATTCCTCTATCAATTCGGATTTTTCTTTGTTTAACTCCTTTAACTTTGTTTCAAGTTTTAAAAGGTTCGCCTTTAATTGCTTTGATTGCTTTGGATTAACAGCAGGAGTTTGTTTTTGTGGTTTCGGCTCCGTCTTTTCCTTTTTCGGTTTTGAAACGATGAAATTTTTATAATCATCCAATGTCCCGTCAAACGGTGTGCAAGTATGATTATCAACAAGGTATAAATCATCGACTACCATATTTAAGAAATTAAAATCGTGGGTAATAAGAATCACTGCACCGTTATAATTATTAAGTGCGGTAATAAGGGCATCGCGTGCCTGTATATCCAAATGGTTAGTTGGCTCATCAAGTATTATAAGCGACGGATTATTAAGCGAAAGTTTTGTAAATACCACCCTGCTCTTTTCACCACCGGATAACTCCTTTATCTGGGTCAATGCAATATCCCCCACTATACCGAAATTACCGAGAAGGGAGCGAACTTGCGTTTCCGTTTTCTCTGGCAACAAAGAAGATATATATTCCAGCGGAGTTTTAGTCAGTGGTAAATCCTCCGCCTGATGTTGGGTAAAGTATGCAATGTTCAGTTTGGTATTCCTAAACATAGTTCCCTTTAAAAGTTTCAAATCCCCGTATATAAGTTTTGCAAGGGTCGATTTACCGTTTCCGTTTTTTCCCAAAATACCGATGCGGTCGTTTGCCCCTATGATAAGATTTAACTTATTTAAAACCGGAGTTTCGTTATAGCCGGTTGAACCGTTTTCAATTTTTACAATAGGGCTTGGCAATTCGGGGGCATCTTTGAAATCAAAGTGTGCAGATTTATCAAGCTCGGTTATTGTTATATCCTCCAATTTTTCCAACATTTTAAGACGGCTTTGGGCTTGGCGAGCTTTGGTTGCCTTATATCTGAACCGGTCGACAAAGGATTGAAGATGAGCCTTGTTTCCGCCTGTTTCTTTGCAAGTTTTTCTTCGTTTTCGTATTTAAGGATATAGTTTTTATAAAATGTATCATAGTTGCCAGAATAAAAAACAAGCTTTTTATTTTCAAAATGTATTATGTTTTCGCAAATATCGTTAAGGATGTTTTTATCGTGGCTTATGATTATCAAAGTCCCCTTATACTTTTTAAGGTATGACATAAGCCAGATTGAAGCCTCTAAATCCAAATGGTTAGTAGGTTCATCAAGAAGTAAAATATCGGAATATTTAAACAATGCTCCGGCAAGAGCAAGACGCATCCTCCATCCGCCGGAAAAATCAGATACCGAACGGGTCATGTCATCATCATTAAAGCCTAGGCCGGAAAGGATATTTGCAATCTGTGCCTCTCGGCTGTCGGAATCAAGTATACGAAGTTCCTCATATATTTCGGGAAGTTCCTCCGGCTTTGCGGTTTGCAATTTCGCACGTGTTTGCATCAACCTTTTATCCTTGCTTAACACAAAATCCATAACGGAAAGATTGGTGTCATAAAATTCCTGTTCCACATAGGAAATTATTTGATTGTTGGAGATTGTAATTTTGCCCTCTGTCGGTTCCAACTCGCCTTTTATAATTTTAAAAAGTGTTGATTTACCGCAACCGTTAAGACCGACAATACCAACCTTTTGATTATCGGAAATTTGAACGGAAGCATTTTCCAACAATGTCCTTGATTGCATATAAACTGTAATATTTTCTATATTTATCATAATGGGTAATGTTAGCAAATAGTATTTTTATTGCAAGGAGAATGTTTATATGATAGAATGGAATAAAAACTAAGGAGGAAAGTTATGTTTAAAAATTTATTGGTTGCGTCTATGTTAGCACTTTCATCTTGTGCATTTTACACAAATGTTTGTGATTGTGAATCTGTATCGGAAGAAAGGCAGGAAAAACTGAATAAATTGTTAATATCTGCCCTACTTGACGCACATAATTTTGAAATAGTTGAGTTTTTGGTGTCCGAAGGTGCGGATATAAAATCAGTTGCAAATATGAACATTGGCGGAACTGAAAAAGATCCTATATATCCTTTATTTTATGCTATGTTTATTAACAAAGAGGCTGATTTCAAATTAGCAGAATTACTTATCAAAAACGGTGCCGATGTGAACAAATGTTCCAATCTGTCTTGTATAGAAACGACGTGCAGAATTACGCATAAAAAAGGGGTAAAACTTCTTTTAGATAACGGAGCAGATGCAACTTATATAAATGAGAAAGGCGAAAGTCTTTTGGACATATTTTATTTCTTCAATGAAAAATATACGGATATAAATAAAGAAATTCCTCAAATGCTTATAAATGCCGGGGCGAAACTTAATAAATATAAGGATGATGAAGAGGTCAAGGCTCGTCTTGGGATTGAGTAAAAAAAGGTGGCCTTTGTGCCACCTGTTTTTATTTTTCCCTTAAATAATCACATCACCGATTTTCCATACATAACAGGAGGAAATGTTTTTTAGTTCTATACCCTCCTGTTTTTCTTTTTTTAAATTTTTAACATTTTCATTGTGAAAATAATCATTAAATTAAACCTCTGATAGCGGAAACAATTCGCAATTATTAACTTAAAAAAAAGAGGACAAAAAATGATATATGCATATTACAGAGTTTCAACAGACAAACAGGATTTTACATCCCAGAAATTTGGTGTTATGGAGTTTTGCCGACAGCGTGAGCTTTCCATAGACAAGGAGATTATTGATGACGGGATAAGCGGGACTATTATTGCGGATAAACGAAAGCTTGGCAAATTATTAAAGGTTTTAAAGTCCGGCGATACGTTGATAGTGTCGGAACTGTCACGGCTTGGGAGGAAGACGCAGGATGTTCTTACCTCCTGTCAAATACTTCTTACAAAAAAAGTAAAGGTGTATTTTGTGAAGCAGGCTTTATACCTTGAAGATACTCCGACCGGTAATATATTGATTACGATATTTTCCGCATTTGCTCAGCTTGAACGGGATCTGATAGCGCAAAGAACGCGGGAGGCTTTGGCGAAGAAAAAGGCGGAGGGTATGGTGCTTGGCCGGCCGAAGGGGCATAGGAATTCGAGACTGAAACTTACCGGGAGGGAGGAAGTTATCAGAAGACTTTTATCCAAGGGCTGTTCCAAAAATATGATTGCGAAAAAGTTAAAAGTTTGCAAGGACACTTTGAATAAATTTATAAGAGATAATAAGATTTAATTTTTAATATTTCTGAAGGATTTTAAAGAATGCCAACTTACGAATTCGGACATACGACCTGATGATTACAAATCATAAGGGCTAGTGTTAAACAATTCTTAATAATGCTAGATAATCCTTGACTTTTAATGAATTATTAAATATCTTAAAATAAATAGAAAAAAGCAAAAATCGGTAGCAAAAAGCACCGTTGGTAGCAAATAGGTAGCAAAAAAGTAAAAATCATCAGGTCGTCAAATGGTAATAAAAAACACTCATTTTAATTTCACGGAAAAGTCCTTAAATGCCCTTCCAATTCCAGAAAAGTCATCTACATATTATGATAATGGCAGTGAAGCCGGATTATGTGTAATTTGTACCTATGGCGGTGCTAAAACTTACTATGCCTATATGAAATATCAAGGAAGTCCGAGACGAATAAAAATAGGACGAGTGGGACAAATAAAACTTACTCAAGCAAGGCAAAAAGCATTGGAGTTAAAACTTAAATCTTTAAATGATGAAGATCCGGCACAGGAAAGACAAGATACCCTTCGTGATATGACTTTGAAGCAATTCTATGAAACTCAGTATTTTCCAAGACATACAACATCATTAAAAGCAAACAGTAAACGATCTGAACATCTGTTTTTCTATAATCACCTTTCTTGTTTTCATAACAGGAAAATGATAAGTATTACAAAATTTGATATAGAAAAATTAAGGGATGATTTAAAACAAGATGGGAAATTACATACTGCAAACAGAGTAATTACTCTTATTTCCAGTATATATGCAAGAGCTTTGGAATGGGGATACCCTACCCGCTATGGTAATCCGGCATTAGGTATTTCAAAATTTACAGAAAAAAGCAGGGACAGATTTTTACATCCCGAGGAAATTGAAAGATTTTGGAAAGCCTTAGAAGAAAATCCGAATGAAATATTTAAAAAATATATTAAACTTTCCCTTTTTATAGGGCAAAGAAAAAATAATATCTTATCAATGAAATGGTCAGATATAGATTTTGATATGGGCTTTGTATATTTTGCGGATACGAAAAATGGAGAATCTCAACAAATACCATTAACCCTACAAGCAATAAGTTTATTAAAAGAAATGAAGGAGAATAAAACATCTGATTTTGTATTTCCATCGGAAACTTCTGCCAGCGGACATTATGAAGAACCGAAACGAGCTTGGAAAACCTTGCTTAAAACTGCAAAAATTGAAAATTTACGACTTCATGATTTAAGGCGGACACAGGGAAGCTATCAGGCTATTACCGAAGCAAGCCTTAATATTATAGGGAAAAGTTTGGGACATAAGTCAATTTCATCCACACAAATATATTCAAGGCTGACTGCCGATCCAATACGAGAATCTATGCAAAAAGCAACTGATAAAATGCTTGATTTTATTAAAAAAGACGAATAATATTACCGAGCGGTAAAAAATTGGTAGTTTTTGCACTAAAACATTTAAAATATTCCCGAACGGTAATAATTATACGATTTTTGTAACTTTTAAAGGTAAATATTCCCGAACGGTAAAAATATGCTTGTTTGAGTACATTTTTTGTGATATATTAGTAATAAAAAAGGATAGATAAAATGAAAATAGATAATGTAAAATCTTTCGCAAAACTAATTATCAAATATAGGAAAAGTCAAGGATTAACACAATCTGAACTTGCCTCTCTTTGCAATGTAGGAACAAGATTTATCAGCGATATTGAAAATGGCAAAGATACCTGTCAAATAGGTAAAGCCTTTTCTGTCGCCAAGATATTGGGTATCAAATTGGAAGATAAGGGAATAATAAATGAATAACAGAAGTTTAGATGTTTTTTTATTTGATAAAAAAGTCGGAAGATTATGGGAAACTCAATCATCATCATTACGTTTTAAATATGACGATGATGCAAAAACTCCTATATCGGTAAGAATGCCTATACAAGATGAGGTATATCCAAACAGTTTTGCAAAACCATTTTTTGAAAATCTTACTCCTGAGGCGGAAATAAAAACTTTGATTTCAAAGAATATGGGCGTTTCTGAAAATAATCCTTTATCTTTGCTTGATAAAATAGGTGGAGATTGTGCAGGTGCAATATCTTTGTTTGAAGAAGGGAAGAAACCTGTCCTTAAAAATAACGAACTAGTTGAAATTGCAGAAAATGATTTTATCAATATAATAAAAAAATTACCTAACAATCCTTTACTTACCGGAATAAATGAGGAAATAAGATTATCCTTGGCCGGGGCTCAACCAAAATTTGCCGTTGTAAAGAAAGGAGATAAGTTTTATTATCCGACCGATAATTTTCCATCTACACATATAATAAAAATCAAAAATAAAAATATAGGTTTTCTCCTTGAAAATGAATTTTTTTGTATGAAACTGGCAAAGTTATTAAATATACCCGTTCCGGAAGTGGAATTAAGATATGTAAAGGATATAAAATATTTAGTCATTGAAAGATATGACCGTAAAATTGAAGAAAACAGAATAAAACGGATTCATCAAGAGGATTTCTGCCAAATTCAAGGTTATCTTTCAGATAAGAAATATCAAGCTGATGGAGGGCCATCAATAAAAAGTTCATATAAAGCAATAGAAAAATATGTAAACTACAGCCTTGCATTAAACATTAAAAACTTTGTTGAAATAATAATGTTTAATTATTTAATCGGAAATAATGATGCTCATGCTAAAAACTTTTCAATATTGCATAGGGATGAAATAATAATACTTGCTCCTTTTTATGATTTAATATCAACCAGAATATATCCAAACCTTGCTAAAAATTTAGCAATGGCAATAGGTGGAGAATTTTCATCAGATAAAATTTGGATGCACAACTTTGTATCGCTTGCAAATGAATTAGGATTAAAACAAGATATTTTCAATGAAATTTTAAATAAACGATTTGAAAATATTGTTTCAACCGCCAAAAATTTACAAAAAGATTTGAATGAACATGAATTAACTGCTTCTCCTATATATGATAAAATAATAGATTTAATAGAAAGCAGAATAAAAAAACTTAAAGGATAACTATGGAAATAAAACCTGAAATTTTAAATAATTGCTCTTTACTTCAAGCATGCGAATGGATTGCATTTGGTTGGGAACCAACAACTCCTTATTATGAATATCTATTAAACTATCAAAGACCTACAAACTCTAAATATGTATCTAAACGTTTTAAATATGAAAATAAAAAATTAGCTGAACAAAATGAAAATTTAAATACTCAAGATTATGATAATAAAATTCAAGATGCAATACGAAAACTGGAGTATTTAATAATAAAAAATAAAATTGATATAGAAGAAACTTATTTTGAACCAAGCCGTCTATTAGGTAAAAGGAAATTAAAACCAAGTGAAGATATGTCTTTGGATTTAGTTAATAATTCAATTAACCAATTTGTTAATAAATTTCAAGATATAAATATATCTGTAAAACAGTTAAAAGCTGCTTTCATTGAAAATGACAATATAAATAATAAAAGTGAATATTTGTCGCCATATTTGAAAATAATGTTAAATATCATTAAAGATATGAATATTTCAAAGGATAATCAACCGGATATAAAAATTATAGAAATTGAAATAAAAGATAATTATAAAGAAGATATATCAAAATATGATATTAGTGATACTACTATAAAACAGATGGCTAGCCTTACTTTACTTCCTGAAAACAGGAAAGGTAAAGCTAGTAAAAAGAATAAAAGGTAATCTACCTTTTAGCCTAGGTTTTTCCTATATTGTTATCATATTTATAATGGTAAGCTACCATATGGTAGATAGCCTTTTTAGCATTTTCATTTTAAAAATAATCATTAAATTAAATTTCAGACAGCGAAAACGATTCGCAATTATTAACTTTAAATAAA
>CAZHAL010000011.1:0-15777 GCA_964530355.1 uncultured Bacteroidales bacterium
AAATAATGAAAAAAAATTGGAAAAAGTTCTTAACAAACACAGACGTAATTCCAACAAACAAACCATTATTTCCCCTTCGCTGGCTTTTTATATTAGCCCTGGTATCAACCGCAATTTTTTACAGATTCGTTTACATCTACATATATCCGTCCAAACTTCATAAAATACTATATAACTATCAAATATCACATACATCACAAATATATGTGGAAGGCTTTTTCTTAACCGCATGGGTAATATTTTTGACCGCCCTTTTATTTAAGGTAAGCGGTATCATATACGACTATATTTTAATCCCTGTTACAAAAATATTATATTTTCTCATACTTAAAATATTATACGTATTAGATAAATTGATTGAAAAAACAATATCATTATTAAAAAGAAATAAAAAAAATGTTGCTCCAAAATCTTCTTATGATAAAATAAATAAAAAAACAAAGAAGCAAAATATTGATGAACAAAGAAGAACTAAAACCTCACTACATAGGACACAGACAAAGACTAAGGGAAAAACTCCTCAAAAATGGAAGCGAATCTTTGGCTGATTATGAACTGATGGAATTATTGTTATCCATCGCAATCCCGCGACGTGATGTAAAACCTCTTGCAAAGGAACTGATTACAAAATTCAAAACCTTTGGCGGAGTAATAACCGCAAACCCGAATGATTTAAAGGAAATAAAAGGTATCGGTGATACGGTAATCGCCACACTTAAAATCATAGAGGCAAGCCAGATAAAAACCCTAAAGGACAAAATCGAAACAACATCGGTAATATCAAACTGGTCAGAACTGACCGATTATTGTAAATTAAATATAGGGTCAAAGGACACAGAAGAATTTCACGTCCTATACTTAAATACAAAATGTCACTTGATAAAGGATGAAACTCATTCCACCGGAACAATAAACTCATCTTCCGTATATCCTCGTGAGATACTAAAGGAAGTATTACGAATTGGCGCAACATCCGTAATCATAGTTCATAATCACCCTACCGGTGACACCACTCCATCAAAGGCAGATATCCAAATCACCCAGAAAATAAAGGAAACATTAAAAACTATTGATGTAAATCTTCACGATCATTTGATTGTGGCAAAGGGTAATTACATAAGTTTTAAAATGCTCGGACTCCTTTAAAATAAAAATAGAAATTAAACAAATTTTATGTTAAAATAAAAATAATGATAATCAAAAGGGAAACACAACTATGTTATTTAAAAAAAACAAAAGAAACTTTAAAAGAAATACAAAAAACAAAAACACCCCTCAAAAGGTTGAAAGACAAATAAAAACAACAACTCCGATAAAAAAAACACCTATTAAAACCGCAATGAATTTATCCTCATCCGACAATCGTGTATATTTCGGAGCACTGGGCGGTATGGGTGACAGAATAGGTTGCAACCTCTATCTTTACGGAACTCGCGGACAATGGATAATCGTTGATATGGGTATCGGATTCCCTACCGAACGTATGGCGGGTGCGGAATACGTAATCCCTGATGCCTCATTTTTAAAGGCAATAAAGGGAAGAGTCTTAGCAATACTTTTAACCCATTCACATGAGGACCATTACGGCGCAATTCCATATTTATGGGAGGAAGTAAAATGCCCTATATACGGCTGTCCGTTCGCAATAAAAATGCTTGAAAACAAACTCGCGGAAACCCCTTTGTTCGGGAAAATCCCATTCCGTAAAATTGATAAAAACGGTGCTCGTTTTAACATAGGTCCGTTCGACATAGAATATTTCCACTTTACCCACTCAATCCCTCAATCAAACGGAATTATCATAAGGACGGAACAAGGCGCCCTGCTCCACACCGGCGACTGGAAACTTGACCCTGCTCCAATCATTGATAAAACTTCCGATATGAAAACATTAAAGGAATTGGCACGCGAAGGTTGTCTTGCAGTCCTAAGCGATTCTACAAACGCCCTTAACCTTAACCACAGTTTAAGTGAAGAAGTAGTAAGAGAAGAACTTGAAAAAACCATCCGCAGTATAAAAAAGGGTAAAATAGTAGTCACTTGCTTCTCCACAAACGTTGTCCGTATGGAAAGCATTTATAAGGCAGCCAAAGCCGCAGGAAGAAGACTTGTTGTCCTTGGTCGCTCTATGGAATCCAACAGCGATATCGCAAAATCCGAAGGATACTTAAAGGACTTTGACTACATTCCATCCGAAGATGCATCAAAATACGACAGTGAAAAAGTTTTATACTTATGCACCGGAACCCAGGGGGAACCTCGCTCTGTTTTAACAAGAGTTTCCGAGGGAGCTTACGCAGGTCTAAAACTTCACGAAGACGACACCGTAATATTTTCATCAAAGATGATACCGGGAAACGAAGAGGCAATCTTAAATGTTCAAAACAACCTTTCAAAACAGGGCATAAATGTTATTACAAACTTGGATAATCCGAACATTCACGCCTCCGGTCACGGAAGCAAACCTGAACTTGAACAATTATATAACTTACTTAAACCGCAAATAGTAATTCCTATACATGGTGAACCTATACACACATTCCGCAACCAAAAAATTGCAATGGAATGCAAAGTTCCAAACTCTATACTTATCGAAAACGGACAATTCCTTGCAATAGAAGACGGAAAAACTCCTCAAATCGTAGAGGTAATTCCGACCAGCGAAATAATCATTGACGGAACCCGCCAAATTTCCGCCGCAAACGATGTATTCACCGCCCGCCGAAAAATCAACTATAACGGTGCAGTATTTGTAAGTATCATAATGAACAAATCCGGACTTGTCGGAAAACCTGAAATATCATCATTCGGCGTATTTGAAACCGACGCAACCGGAATAATAAAATCATCAATAATCAATGAAATAAGAACCAGCATAAAAAATCTTTCCAAAAAGGAATTGCAAAATAACTCTGTTTTAGAGGAGATAATAACCGCTTCAACAAGAAGAGTTATCCGCGATGCAATAGATAAAAAACCACCTGTTTCGGTTCATATTTCAAGGATATAACAAAGGGGGCTTACAGTCTCCCTTCACAATTATAATTTCATTTTACAAAGAAGGATGAAAATTTTCCCTTGTAAAAATAGATAAAAATAGTATTATATTCTACTATTAAAGCTAATAAAAACAAACGAAAGGTAAAAAATGGCTGATATAAAAAAATTAATGTGTGATGGAAACGAAGCAGCATCTGATGTTGCATACCGTTTAACTGATTTGGCAATTATATATCCAATCACTCCATCATCCCCTATGGCAGAAAACTACGAAGTATGGAGCAATTCCAAACGCCAAAATCTTTTTGGTGTAGTACCGGAAGTAACAACTATGCAATCCGAAGCCGGTGCTATCGGTGCCGTTCACGGTGCCCTACAGGCTGGCTCCCTTGCAACAACATTCACCGCATCCCAAGGTTTGCTTTTAATGATTCCTAATATGTATAAAATTGCCGGTGAATTATTTCCATTCGTTATGCATGTAAGTGCAAGAACCGTTGCAGCCCATGCTTTATCAATATTCGGCGATCATTCTGACGTTATGGCTTGCCGTCAAACAGGATTCGCAATGATTGCATCAAATTCTGTACAGGAAGCACACGATATTGCAACAATCGCACATTCTACAACACTAAAAACTCGTGTTCCATTCTTACATTTCTTTGACGGGTTCAGAACTTCACACGAAATCAATTTAATTGAAAAAGTATCTGACGAAGTCCTATCAAAAATGATTGATACTTCAAAGATTGAAGAATTCCGTGAAAACGCTTTGACTCCGGAAAAACCTGCAATTCGCGGAACTGCACAAAATCCTGATGTCTTCTTCCAAGCACGTGAAGCATCAAACCCATATTACGATAAGGTTGAATCTGTCGTAAAGGAAGAAATGAAAAAATTCGGTGAACTCACCGGTCGTCATTACGACGTTGTTGAATATGTAGGTAGCCCTGATGCAGACAGAATAATCGTCGCAATGGGCTCCGGCTGTGAAACAATAGAAGAAACAATAAAAGTATTAAACGCAAACGGCGAAAAATTAGGTTTGGTAAAGGTTCGCTTATATCGTCCTTTCCCAACAAAGGCTTTTGTAAATGCAATTCCGAAATCCGTTAAAAAAATCTCTGTTCTTGACAGGACAAAAGAGGCAGGCTCCTTGGGTGAACCATTATACCTTGACGTATGTGCTGCCCTCAAAGAAGAAAACCGTTGCGACATTTTCGTAAACGGCGGTCGTTACGGTATTTCATCAAAAGAATTTACCCCTAATATGGTAAAGGCTATCTACGATGAACTTAACTCATCTAATCCAAAACAAGAATTTACCGTTGGTATCAACGATGATGTCACACATCTTTCACTTGATTACAACAACGGTTTTGAATTAAACGATAAAAATATTTACTCTGCCCTATTTTACGGATTGGGAAGTGATGGAACAGTCGGTGCAAACAAAAACTCCATCAAAATCATCACATCCGAAACAACAAAATACGGTCAAGCATACTTTGAATACGACAGTAAAAAATCCGGTGGAAACACTATCTCTCATTTAAGATTTAGTGATAATAAGATAAAGGCACCTTATTTAATAAGCTCTGCAAACTTCTTGGCAGTCCACCATTTCCCATTGTTCTATACACTTGATATGTTGGCAAATATCAAAGAAGGTGGAATTTTACTTATCAACTCACCTTTCAAACGTGAACAACTTTGGGATAATTTACCATTAGAGGTTCAAGAACAAATCATCGCTAAAAAATTAAAGGTATACGCAATCAACGCAAACATAGTTGCTCGCGATTCCGGTATGGGAAGAAGAATAAATACAATTATGCAAACTGCATTCTTCCATTTAGCAGGAGTAATCCCAAGCGACCAAGCAATCAAGGCTATTAAAAAGGCAATCGAAAAAACCTATATGAAAAAGGGTCCGGAAGTTGTCGAAATGAATTACAAGGCTGTTGATAACGCTATATCTAATATATACGAAGTCGAAGTTCCAAGCAAACCTTCTGCAACTGCACGCCCAAGACCTTCTGTTGTATCAAGTGATGCAACCGAAGTCGTAAAACGTCTTCATGCACAGATAATCGCTGGAAAGGGAAATGACTTACCGGTATCCGCATTCACACCGGACGGAACATTCCCAACTGCAACTTCAAAATACGAAAAACGTTCTATCGCAGAAATGATTCCTGTTTGGAATAACCAAACCTGTATCCAATGCGGTAAATGTGCATTCATTTGCCCACACGGAGCAATCCGAACAAAAGTTATGACCGACGAAGAATTAAAGAACGCACCAAACACATTCAAAGTTGCAAAATATAAAACAAAGGAACTTGGCGAAAACTTAAATTATGTTGTTCAAGTATCACCGGAAGATTGCACCGGATGTGGTCTTTGCGTTGTAAACTGCCCTGTAAAAACACCAATAGAGGGAACTGACAAAGTTGCACACGCAATCACAATGACCCCAATCCAAGAAGTCGGTAAAATGGAAAGCGAAAACTTCAAATTCTTTGAAACTATTCCATATATCGACAGGACAAAACTAAACCCTGCACTTCCGAAACACGTTCAACTTATGCAACCATTGTTTGAGTTCTCCGGCGCATGTGCCGGCTGTGGTGAAGCAGGTTATATAAAAATCATTACTCAACTTTTCGGCGACCGTATGATGATTGCAAACGCAACCGGTTGCTCTTCTATCTATGGCGGAAACTTACCAACAACCCCTTATGCGAAAAATGAAAAAGGATTCGGTCCTGCATGGTCCAACTCTTTATTCGAAGACAATGCCGAATATGGTTATGGTCAAGTTGTCGCAGTCGAAACACTTTCCAACACTGCAAAAACTTTACTAAAAGAATTGTCATCAACAATAGGTGATAATTTGGTATCGGAAATACTTGACGCAAAACAAACAACCGATGCCGAAATCAATGCTCAAAGGGAAAGAGTAAAGGCATTAAAGGAAAAATTATCATCTGCAAAGGATGAAAAATCCAAAATGCTTTTATCCGTTGCCGACTACTTAATCAAAAAATCACTATGGATTTTCGGTGGTGACGGTTGGGCATACGATATCGGTTACGGCGGTCTTGACCATGTTTTAAATATGGGAAAGAACGTAAACATATTTGTTCTTGATACCGAAGTATATTCCAACACCGGCGGTCAACAATCTAAATCCACCCCATTCGGCGCAAGTGCAAAATTTGCAACCGGCGGAAAACAACTTATGAAAAAGGATTTAGGTCTAATCGCGATGGCAAACTCCAATGCTTATGTTGCAAAAATCGCAATGGGTGCAAACCAAGCTCAAACTGTAAAGGCAATCAGAGAGGCTGAAAGTTTCGACGGTCCGTCTTTGATTATCGCATACGCACCATGTATCGCACACGGATTCGATCTTTCAACCGGTGCCGATCAATCAAAGGCTGCTGTTGAATCAGGTCACTGGCCACTTTACAGATTCGACCCAAGATTGATATCAGAAGGAAAGGCTCCACTTCAACTTGACAGCCAACTTCCAACACTTGATATCCGCGAATATTTGTTAAAGGAAACAAGATACAAAGTAATTAAAAACACAAACCCTGAAAAGTTTGAAGAAATTGTGCGTAACCGAACATTCGAAAATAATTACAAATCTCGCTTCCTTGAATACCTAAGCAAATTTAAGGCGGAAGATTAAAAATAAAGAGGAGCCGACAACAGCTCCTCTTTTTTCTTTCTTATAAAAACTACTCTACTAATACAGGAGTAACACGAGCATGACGTCCCAACATTTTCTGCATATTCAAAAGAAGTTCTTTTGCTTCCGCATCAGTCATAAACGGCAAAGCCTTCTTTACATCTGAAAATGAAAGATTGTAAGCATCTGTAATATTATCTTCTATAAAATTTTGCAATTTTTTATCTTCTTGTTTTGTATATGCGAACGCACCGGACGACACCATTATTGTCGAAAGAAAAAATAAGCAACAACCTATTTTTAAACCTGATAAAATCTTGGATTTTCTATTATTTAAAGCGGAAAGTTCAATTACCCCCCCCCGCAAGGGTTTTGTCTAATTTACTCATTTCTATCTCCTTTTTGTTGGTTAATAGACACTATCATAATATCACAGAACAGGATTAAACACAACACAAAAAATCCTTGACCTTATATATATAACAGGGATAAAATCCTAATAGGTTTAAATACTTAAAAAGGAAGGAATATGAAAAACACATTATCAACATCGCTTATATTATTAAGCATTTTTTCAACACCGGCATTCGCGGACTATCCGGAACTGATAAAATCCAACCCAAAAATAAAACCTATGGAAAAAACAAATCCAAATCCGATAAATGTGGCATATTCACCAACCGATCCCAACTGGAAAAAAATAGTTATAAATAAGGACATTGCTGAAATAACAGGGGATGAAAAAGTCAATGCCGATATTTCTCAACAACCGCAACAACAAAATGTAACTTCATCCGAAACACCTGTTGCAACAACAGAAGTAACGGAAGAAACCACCGAACAAACAACCGCTTCTTCAAATGATAAGGAAAAAGAACCTGTAACTCCTTCAAATGATAAAGAAGTGGAAAAAACAACCGCCACAGAAAAAAATTCCACCAATGAAAAAGACACATCCAAAAAATCATCCGACTTTTCAATACACGGCTTCCAACTTGGCGCGGGCTTTGGTATACTAAACGGAGCATCCGCACACATAGGATACCGCATACCATACAACTCCGACAACTTTTTCAAAAACCGTTTTGGCTTCCGCTTGGAATATAACACATGGGACCCTTTTGAAAACGATATAAAAAGAGAATTGGAAAAGCACCCTATCAAAATTGACGGCAACGAAATATCTGCATCTATAAAAGGAGACTCCTTAGGTTTACTAATTGATTTCTATCCGTTCAGCTACACCCCGATTTTGGGAAATTTCCGCATTTCAACCGGATACTACTTTGGAGGATTTTCACTCAATGGCTCCATTTCAAAAAATGCCGGCGACAGAATATACATACAAGGTTCCCTTCATGAAGCACTAACACCTTTAACCGCAAATGTAAAACTGGAATATCTAAACGGACCATATGCGGGCTTGGGCTTTGACTTAGGACTCCTTTTGGGATTAAAACTATACTTTGATGCAGGTTTGGTATTCACAAAGGACCCGAAAATCACAACCGAACTTAACGGAGCTTATAAAACTTACTTCACAAAGGTCCCAAATATTCAAGGAGATTTATTACATGATATAGTCACAGGTTACAAGGATAAAATAGATGCAAACAATGACTATTACCCTCTCATAAAACTGGGTATACTTTTAAGGTTCTAAAAAAAGGGGCACAAAGCCCCTCTTTTTTTAATAAAGATATCTGTAAAGACGAGCTAGTCCATTTCCATCGTAAGGTCTGCCCTCAGAAACCGCTACATTAGAAGAAACCGATGTTCCACCATCATAACCGTTCCAATGATTAACACCTCCGCCGTCACCTCCGATTTTTGCGTTGGTTGCATCACCTGGACCATCAATTCCATAAGTATAGAAAATAGTAGTAGGAGCTTCACTAGCTGATCGTCCGCCTTTACCACCATTTCCACCACCGGAAGCTCCAACTTTACATGACGCACCTATCACTCCATTGATAAGTCCGGATCCTGCATTTGCTTGGTTATTATAAGGGCACTGTTCCGCTCCACCACTATATTCACCGGAGTCACCTCCTCGTAATCCCGGTCCGTCACAATTAGCTCCACCGACACCGCCGGCACCACCGGCACCGATACCGCCACCACCGCCACCGCCGGCAGAATCGTCATCTCCGTTCAAACAACCGCCACCACCACCGGCTACAAAATAATAATCCTTTCCGGAAAATGTCAATTTTAAGAAAGATCCGCCACCACCACCGGCACCGGACTTATGAAAGATTTCATACCCACAATGCTGGGCTGCCTCATTTACACCATTACTGCTTCTTCCTTTTTGCCCCACACAAATTTGAAAAGTTCCGTTATCATGAGCAATAAAAGCATACTCTAAATAACCTCCTTTACCACCTAAACTGTTCGCATCATTAGAACAATTACCACCATCACCACCGGCAAGAATTACTCTATATGCACCACCTTTTGCAATGCTACCACTTACACACCTGGCACCATCACTTCCCCAAAGATTTGCCAACAGATCAAGACGACTGCTATTAAATTCAGCAGATCTTATATCAACACAGGAATTAGAACCGTCACGATAGTAATTATTAAACGAATATTTAGGACACTCCGTGCACGCACCGGCACCTGCATTTGAATAATGATTTATAGAACAGTATGTGCAAGAGCTTGAAGCCACACCGGAATAAAATCCGCCAGCACATCTTGATTTTGAAGTCCCGTCACAGGCATAACCCGCAGGACAAGGCTGACATGAAAAAAGGTCAGCCGATGCTGTATCAGATATTCCGCAAAGCAAAGACGCAAACAGGAATAATTTATTTATTGTTTTAAGTTTCATTTATTTTCTCCTTTGTTTTAGTTTATTAGTTTTTTTTATTTTTCGGGAGGGAGGAAGCAGAAGACTATGAACCAAAAAAAACGACTTCCTCCCATATTTTTATTTATTACAACTATATAACACCTCCTTATAATATCCGGAAGGACAAGAAGATACCCCCTTTTCAAAGTGAGCATAATACCCCAAACCACATGACAATGGTATGCACTCCGTTGAATTATTATTATTTACATATGATCCTTCCGGACATTCCTTACAACTTCTGCTGTTTTTATCATAATAAACATTACAACCGCTACACTCACATTTGTTTTCACCCGAAAGATTCGCTTTATACGTAGCCCTTGACGGCCCAGAGCAATCTCCGCCGACTTTCGGCACACAATATTTTGATAATATAGTATCCAATGCCGTGCAGTTTCCCGCGACCGGAAGACCCAATCCGATAAGCAAAAACACAAGTGTAAATTTATTTTTCATTTTAACCATCCCCTTCCTTTGTTATTATCACCAAGACGGCAAGGTCGGGCAGGTAAGAAATCATATCAAGCAATGACTTTTATGACTTTTAGAGCACACCCCAAAAACCGGAATATACTCCTGTTGTATAATCATAATCTACCCAACCACAAAGTGATGGGCAGAAACAGTTTTATAGAGCATAAACATAAAAAAAAGATACTACAAGAGTATCTATAAACTTATGTTTACACTCCGCTTGATAGGGAACTCTTACACTCCCCGCATCATCTTGACGCTAATCTTATACTATATGTATAAGACTAAAAATAATAATATATTAAATATAAAATTTATTCAATAAAAAAAATTCTCCCCCTTTTTTTAAGAGGGGGAGTTTTTTAAGTTTTAATTATATTTCCATTCATAAAGGTATGCACATCCTTCATTTTCATCAGAACAGTTTAATTGCAGATCTATATTACTATCATGCGTTGCTGATCCTGCTTGTGCGCCATCACCACCGACTTTTGTTCTAACGTAACCACCATAAAGTGTAATTCCCGTGGCATTTCCACCTACACCATATCCGCCACCTTTACGACCTCCTTTACCGGTGTTATAATCGTTGATACCTGATCCGGCAGAACCGTCTTTTTTACCACATTGCCCCGCTGCTCCGGCATAATCTTCGGTACTTCCGCCGGCACCGGCACATCCGGAATCACAGTCAAAATCATCACCCGAACCGCCGGCACCTACGGCACCACCACCGCCGGCTTGCCCTTTTTTATCATTAGATTGTCCTCCGACATATCCGCCACCGCCACCGCCTCCGGCAACAATATATTGACCACCGATTTTTATCCAAGAACCGGCACCACCGCCTCCTGCCGTTCCGCCGGCATTTGTTCCATTACCTCCGACACATATCTCCACACTTGTTCCTGCGGTTGCAGTAAATTTATATTGAACATATCCACCTTTCTTTCCTCCGGAATAACTTAAACAATAACCAGCACTTCCACCTTTACCACCACGAAGATAGACAACATAAAGCCCGGTTGTTCGTAGTGTTGTTGTATAGCAGGTAGTAGCTGAAACACCTACTACATGTTCCCAATTATCTTTGTCGTTTATATCCACACATCCTATTCTTTCGCTATTTGAGTATGTGTTATTTAGGCAAGTGTAACAGGATTCAGATCCGGCTGAAGTATTATAAGTCCCACCTGGACAGCGTTCACATCCGCCACTCACGCTACGAGTTCCCGCAGCACACGGCATACATTGATAAAATGTCTGCGCACTCACATCTGACGGAAAGTTCGCAATCGCTCCCACCACCGCCATCATTAAAATTTTATTTTTATTTAACATAAGTTTTTCTCCTTTTTAAATTTTATTTATATAAGTTTTCGTTTTTTAAATAGCTGTATTTCCCTCTTTTCTGTTTCTCTACCTCCTTAGTTTTTGTTAGTTTGAGTTTTTAAAATTTTTCACCCCTCTGATTAATTCGGGAGGGAGGAAGCAGAAGACTATGAACCAAAAAAACAACTTCCTCCCATAAACTTTCTAATTCCAACTTTTCGTCGGAACGTTGTAGGACTTCAAGCCATACCCGCTAGGGCAATTCCCATTCGTGATTTGCTTTAAGCCGTAACCACTTGGACAGTTGCCGTTAGAAATTAACTTTACGACAGTCCCGCTAGGGCACTTTATAGGCTCGCAAGTTTTAAAATCGGAACTGGCATAAGACCCTGTAATACAGTTCTCACATGCTCGGTTACCGGAGTTGTAGCGTTTTAAGTTCGAATCGCATTCGCAGATGTTGCGACTCTGGTTGTAGGTAGCCTTTATCCCCGCCGTGCAGGAAGAACCACTCTTCGGCACACAGTATTTTGAAAGTATGTCGGTAAGAGATGCCTTCGCCACCCCTTCGAACAGCAAGCAACACAACGCAACTGTAGGTATAAGTATGTATTTTCTCATTTATCTCACTCCCTTCTTTTTATAAAAAAAATTCCACATATCAAAGACAGTGGCCGGGTAGTTTAACAAATCATACATCAACAATGATCTTGTGGTATTCAAAGTATAAAAATATACCCCTGTTATATTTCCACAAACTCCCAACCTTACCAAAGGCTGGGACATAGTTGTTGCCATTTTATACCCGATTTGGATATAAAAAAAATAGCAACATAACGATGCTATTCAGTCACCGTTGATGTAAAAAGAGTTGTTAAGCTCCGTACTATCTCTAATACTAATCTTACTTTCATAAGACTGATTTTATAATATATTAAATATAAAATTTATTCAATAAAAAAATTCTCTGCTACAACGAACAGAGAATTCTTTTATCTAAATTATACACAGCTAATCCCAATACTTAAACAAGTTCGATTCGCTATTTACACCTCCGGCTTTAACCTTATCAACATCATACTGTTTGTCTTCCCATATCATTAAACAAATGTTGGAGCTACAACTTGGTTTCTCATAATAAAGCCCGATAACAGGTTTATACTCACCCCACTTTTGATACTCTTCATCCGTCCAACCGTTAACACCCGTATTATCCAAATCAGATGCTAACATCTTTGAACGTAAAAAGCCTACTTTTGGATAAAGGTAACGGTTAATATTAAGGAATACACCTGTGCGAACTCTAACACTGCTGAACAAAGAAGGGTTAGGCATTCCAAGAGACTTAATACCATCCAAAGTCAATACATTAGTTGACTTGACCGGACATCCGACTTTGTTCACCCCATAATGTTCTCTATCAATAATATTCCTAATCACCCCGTCCTTATCCATAATCTTCGCCTCCTTCAACATACCGTCGCCATTAATTTCCCAATGGTTGGTCCAGCCGTCGATACAGGTATAATTATCCGAGGAATCGTCGACTTTTCTTATACGAAGGGCAGCCAGCCTTTTCGTTTCAACTTCTATCGAAGCCTTCTCCAACTCCAACCTCGCCTCCGCTTCCTGTAACGCCTTTTCCCCTTCCACATCAACACATTCGCTTTCGGATTTCGCACCGACAGAAGACTTCCAACCGGCAGGGCAACTTAAACATTGCAAATGCAAATCCGCATCGCCACCTTCCACAGGAGCCGAATACTTATTCTCGTTACATTCGGAAATATACGCAACGGAATCCTCAATATCCCCACGAGTATTCTCACCTTCTCCCGCTGACCTTACTTGCGAATTAGGTGCAAGACTGCATACCTCCATCGTTTCCGGAGATACAAACCCGTTAGCCGTTTTTTCCAATACCACATTCAACGGACAAGTATTAAGGACACTTACACATACCCTCTCATTATTAACCGTCTTTACAACATAATTGTTTTCACATTTAAAGTAATATGCCTCACTCTCCTTTATAGTCCCCCTAGGATATTCAGATTTTAAACTGCTGTTCCATTTATATGGCAAAGAATTCTCCGGCTCAACACACTTGTCCTTACCGTTGTAATAGGCAAAATTACCCTCATCATCCGTCCTGCCCGCTATAACCTTCTCAACCGGACAAGATGCATATACGGGTTCTTCTACTGCAACCTCTTCATTTTCAACCTCTTTCGTTTCATTAACAACAGGAGCAGAAGTTTTCACCCTGGATACCACTCTCTTTCTGGTTGCAGCTCTATTAGTCGCAGCCCTTTTTGATGAACCGGATACAGCCGCCCGCTTGGTCGATGACTTATTCACCGCAGCCCTCTTGACAACAGCCTTCTTCCTAGGCGCAGCATTTACAAAATTTTGAGAAAATATCACAAAAGCCGTGATAATAAATAAAGATAATAAGCAGATGTAACTTTTTGATTTTACAAGGGATTTACCCCCCCCCTAGGCAAGTTTTTAATTCCATATCAATACTCCTCTATTCTTATAAATATATCTCATATTAACATATTTTAGGAACATATGCAACATTTACCTCAAAAAAAATCCCCCCACAAAGGTGAAGGGATATTTTTACAAAATCTGATTACTTACTCATAATCGGCGTTGGTATAAACCTTTTGCACATCATCGTTATCCTCCAATGCCTCAACAAACCTGTCGATTTTATCAGCCGATTCGCCACTTACCGCAACGGTAATTTTCGGTTGCCAGATGATTTCCGCCTTTTCCGGTTCACCAAACTTTTCCAATGCCTTTGAAAGATTCGCAAATTCGGGAATGGCACAGGTAATCATATAATTATCGTCATCTTCCTCAACATCCGTTACACCGCCTTCAAGTGCAGTTTCAAACACGGTATCAAAATCGGCAACCGTTTTTTTGTAAACGAACAAGCCTATATGATCGAAATTAAATGACACGGAACCTGTTTCCCCAAGATTACCGCCATGCTTTGAAAACAAAGCCCTTACATCAGAGGCACTTCTGTTCTTATTATCGGTTAAGCATTCCACAATCACGGAAATTCCACCCGGAGCATAACCTTCATACCTGATTTCCGAATAATCACCTTCGCCACTTCCAGGAAGAGCCTTTTGTATAGCTCTTTTAATATTATCGTTCGGCATAGATTCCTTTCGCGCTGCTAACACAGCCAAACGCAAACGAGGGTTCATATCCGGATTCGGATCCCCAAGTTTTGCTGCAACGGTAATTTCCTTTGCAAGTTTAGTAAATAAGTTTCCACGTTTTTTATCTTGTAACCCTTTACGGTGTTGTATATTTGACCATTTTGAATGTCCTGACATTTCATTATCCTTTTTTTTAAGTTAAAGTTAGTTTATTTATTGAAGTAATTAGAAATTTTACTTTTTGGGGCTAGGCTTTTCCTTAACCTCAGATTTCGGTTTTTTATCTGCTGTTTTCGGTTCCTTTGGCGCCAACTTTTCAAGTGCAAGCTCCAAAGTAATGGTTTCTTCCGTCGCAACAGATGCCGGAATTGATGCAAACACACGATTGTGTTGAACGTATGGACCATATCTTCCGACCGAAAAATAAACAACCGGTTTATTATCCGACGGATGAAGTCCCAATTCTTTACCCTTTGGTTTCGCAACCGCACCCTTCAAAAGTTCTTGTGCAGTCATAATATCAACGGTAAATAAATCCATATTAGAAGGCACATTTTTATAAATGTCACCCTTCTTCACATACGGACCGAAACGACCTATACCAAGTTGCACTTCCACCCCGTCATCAAACCCTATTGATTTAGGAAGCGAAAGCAAGAATATCGCCTTTTCAAGTGTCAATGCATCAATGGAAATATTTTTCGGAATCGAAGTTCTGACCGGACCTCTTACATCACCCTTTACCGCCTCACCAAGCTGTAAATAATTTCCATACGGACCTTTTTTAAGGTAGACATTTTCACCCTTATCATTCTGTCCCAAAATTTGACCGTCCGATTTTACCGGTTCACCGTTATCCGATTCGCTTTTCACATCATCATTTAAAATAAGAGGTTTGGTATATTTACATTCCGGATAGTTTGAACAACCAATAAATCCGCCGAATTTTCCAAGTTTAATACTCAACCGTCCGTTTTCACAATCCGGACATTTCCTTGCATCCTCGCCATCCTTTTTTTGTGGGAAGAAGTGAGGAGCCAATTCCTCATCAATCGCATTTGTAATCTCGGTCATAGTCAAGCCGTCTGATGCTTGCACCGCATTATTAAACCCGCTCCAAAATTCGGAAAGCACATTTTTATAGTCCTTTCTTCCGTTTGAAATTTCATCCAACTCATCTTCCATAAACGCAGTAAAATCATACTCCACAT
>CAZHAL010000012.1:0-15489 GCA_964530355.1 uncultured Bacteroidales bacterium
TGATGATAATTTTTTGCCAAATATTCCTAACATAAAAAAATCCTTTGCTTATTTTATTTAATTACTTTATATTATTTCTAAATTGAAACTATATCAAGGAAATTTAATATGCAAGAAAAAGTTAAAATTATTTGTGGCGCTACGGCAAGTGGTAAAAGTGCAAAGGCGATAGAGCTTGCCTTAAAAAACAACGGTGTGATTATAAATGCGGACAGTCAGCAGGTATATAGTGAGCTTCCTATATTAACCGCCTGTCCGAGTGAGGAGGATTTGAAACTTGTTCCGCATAAACTTTACGGATTTATAAATGGTAATGACAGAATGGATGCGTCAAAGTGGTGTGAGTTTGCGGTAAGTGAGATACGAAAGGCTTTTGAAGAAGGTAAGCAACCTTTTGTCGTAGGTGGGACCGGATTTTATATAAAGGCATTGACAGAGGGGCTTTCCGTTATACCTAATATCCCGCAAAAAATTCGTGATTTGGTAAGGAAAGAGGGTATCGGTGCAAAGGTTTCTGATTTATTTAAAATTGTGGAAAAGTATGATCCTGATTTGGCAAGGAAGATTGCTCCGAATGATAAGCAAAGAATACTTCGCGGGATTGAGGTGTTTCGTGCAACCGGTGTGCCTTTGTCCGCTTGGCAAAGAAACAGAAAGATAAAACCTTTGGGTGATATGGAGTTTGATATTGATTTCGTTGATTTTGAAATGGCAGAGCTTGAAAGACGGATAAAACTTCGCACATCAAAAATGTTTGAATGCGGTGTGATTGATGAGGTGGAAGCTCTTTACAAACTTGAATATGATGAAAGAGCTGGTATCTATAAAGTTTTGGGTGTAAAGGAGATTAAGGATTATCTTGACGGTAATATTACAATAGATGCGTTGAAAGATAGAATTAACCTTATCACTCGACAATATGCAAAACGGCAAAGAACCTTTTTCAGAACGCAGATGGATGCATTAAAAAATAATTAAAAAGTATTTGTGAATATTCCTTTTTTATGGTATACTGTCCTTAGTTTTTAATATAGGGAAAGGATTTATTATGGCTGATATTTTTGAAAAGGGTATTGAGGATTTGAATGCAAGGGATCCTATAATTGTTTTGTGCGGTGAAGTGGGGTCTATGGTCGGAAGATTTTCCGATGGAAATCTTTCCGAATCCAAAACAACGGAGGATTTGATTGAGGTCTATCATACAAAATTTGATGGAAAAGAACAGTATTTCGAAAATATCCTGCTCCTTATGAAACGGGTGGCAAAGGAATTGCCGGGTATGAGTGAAAACGGAAGTTTTGTTTCAAAGGCTTTGTTAAATACCGTTTTAAATTCCCTTAAAAAAGATAATACTGAGGATATTATTAAATTTTATGACAGTGTTTCCTCAAGCTTGGATGAATATATGTTTACCCGTAATGATGAGGCTTTTATTTCCAAAGTTATGAATGCCCTTTCTGATGAAGATAAGGAAGAAAAGGGTTTGCAGGTTATCAGTCCGAGAAGTGTCAAACCTTTATTTACAATCAATGAAGTTGTAGCTCCTGATAAAAAGGAAAAGGTAAAAATTGAGGATGTAAAGGAGAATAAGAAAGAGGAAATCTCCAAGGATGAGAAAAGGGTGTCTCACCATCTTCTTTGGTATGTATTAAATAATGTTCGTGATGAAGATTCAAATCGCGGAATTGAGTATGAGGACAGTGAGGGTAAAAAAAGATATGCAACCGATCGTCAATATACTAAAAATCCCGAGTTGGTTAGTGATAAATCAAAAATATTCTTCCAAAAATCTCAGGTTTATGTCGGAAATCATTCTAATTCCTTGAATATATCACATAAGAAAAATGAAGTAACTGATAGAGAGGCGATAGCTTCTTCCTTTAAAGGGGTTGTTGATTATATGGAATCGAAGGCTGAAATTCCGTTTGAATTTAAAATCAATACGAAAAGTGATGAGTTTAAAAAGGAGATGGTTTCAACAATCCTTATGTATGTGAAGATAAATGAAGTAAATTCAAAAGTTAAATCGTTGAAGGCGAAAAAGAAGGTCTTTGAATTGGCGGAGGTTGAAACTGATTCAAATGAAAAGGGCTTAATGAAAGAGGATTTTGTGTTAAAGGGGAAAGTTTCTTCCTTTAATATTGACGGTAAAGTATTTTCCTATGCCGATTTTGTAAATTTTGCAAAATCTAATAAAGGCTATGATGATTTTGTGAAGTTTGAAGAAAAAATTGAGGAAAAAGAGAAGGAAGCCGTTCGTCAAAATTTACTTAAAAATCAAATTATAAATAATGTTAACAGATAGTTTTACGGTTTGAAAATTATACCCCCTTTGTTTGAGGGGGTGTTTTTTTATATTTTTATTGACATTTATTTTTTTTTGTTTAATATTATGGTTAAGAATTAAAAAATGATTCTTTTATTAACAAAAATAGTGAGGTTTAAAATGAAGAAAGATAAAAATCAAGAGTTAGCTTTTAAACTTGCCTTGTTCTTAACTGTAGTGGCTTGTTGTTCATCTATAGGGCATAAGAAAAATAAAGTTTATGAAGGAAAAATAGTAGAGGTATCTGAAATAAAAACAGAAAAAGAAAATTGTTTTTATTTTTATATAGATAGAAATGGTAATGAAAGTAACTTTGAAAATATACTAGAAGTAGATGAAGAAATCCTAACAGAATCTTCAATCGCTGATCAATTAAAAGAAGGTTCACAATTAAAGTATAAAGCTGGTAGGGCTGCTAGGATATATTTAAAGGATATTTTGGAAATTGATGGTGTAAAAACAAGATAAAAAATTCCCCCTTTGTTTGAGGGGGTGTTTTTTTATAATTGTTCCTTTATTTTCCTTGCAAGAAGTTCGGGGGTAAAGCCGAATTTTTCCAGTAAGTCAGATACAGGGGAGGAAGCACCGAAGTGATCCAAACCTATTGTAATATCCGCGTATTTGTCCCAGCCGAATGTGGAGGCTGCCTCTATGGAAACGGTGACAGTTTCGCTTGGAATTACGGATTCCTTGTAATCATCGCTTTGTGTTTCAAACAAATTCATTGATGGCATAGAAACTACGCTTGCATTTATACCGTCTTTTTTAAGAAGCAGTTCTTGGGTTTTGATTGCGATGGCAACTTCGCTTCCGGTAGCAATTATGGTTAAAAGTTGAGGTTGGTCTTTTTTTGCCTCGCTTATCACATACGCACCTAGGGCAGTTTTATTTTCACTTGCGTCCTTTCGAAGCAGTGGGGTGTTTTGACGTGAAAACAAAAGTGCGGTTGGCATATTGTTTGTTTGCAGTGCGATTTCCCAGGCCTCGGCCGACTCTACGGCATCGGCAGGGCGTATTATGTTTATGTTTGGTTGGGCGCGTAGCATTGCAAAATGTTCAACAGGTTGGTGGGTCGGACCGTCTTCGCCTATCATAAAGCTGTCATGGGTTAGGACATAAATTGCTCCTTGTTTCATAATTGATGAAAGGCGGAGTGCCGGTTTTAAATAATCAACGAATGTAAAAAATGTTGAGCCGTAAGGTTTGAAGCCGGAAAGTGAAAGTCCGTTTAAAACGGCGCCCATCAAATGTTCTCTTATCCCGAATTCGATGAAGTTGCCGTTAAAGTTTTCTGCGGTAACGGGTTTTGTATTTTCGTTTGCAACGCAGGTAGGACCGCTTAAATCCGCAGTGCCACCGATTAAGTTTTCAATATGTGGCGTAATAGCTTTTATAATTTCGCCGTTGGCGTTGCGGGTGGCCTTTGCAAAATTATTTTTTATAAAATTATCCTTTATTGTGGCAAAGGTTTCCTTTAAATCCGGTTCATTTTTAGTTTCAATAAGTTTTAGGAAGTTTTGTTTTTCCTGTGGTAAAGTTTTTACTTTATCGTTCCAATTTTGAACCTCTGCGTCGTATTTTTTACCAATCTCTTGCCAAAGGGATAAAATATTTTCGGGAATTTCAAATGCAGGATGTGTCCAGCCGAGATTTTCAGCCATTCGGTTGCGTTGTTCTTCGGATAACGGAGTTCCGTGAACACTGCTTGTATTTTCAACTTCGGGAAGCCCCTTTCCGATAGTGGTTTTGACAGCTATGAAAGCAGGTTTATCGGATTTTTTTGCAATGGTTAGGACTTCATCAATTTCAGTGAAGTTGTAACCATCTTTTACCTCAAACGTGTTCCAGTTGTTTGCTTTGAAACGCTCTATCATATTTGTTTTTGTTGCGATGGAGGTTGTTCCGTCTATGGTGATGCTGTTGTTATCCCAAATTACAATCATATTGTTAAGATTGAGATTGCCGGCAAGGGAGATTGCCTCCTCTGATATACCTTCCATAAGGCAACCGTCACCGACAATGACATATACTTTATTATTTATAATATCGTTGCCGAGTTTGGTTTGTTTGATTTTTTCAGCGATGGCTATACCTGTTGCGGTGGCGATGCCTTGACCAAGAGGTCCGGTAGTAGTTTCTATACCGTTAAGGTAACCGTATTCCGGATGACCTGCGGTAGGGAAACCGAATCTTCGGAAATTCTTAATATCATTTAAGGATATATCCTTGTATCCGGTAAGGTATAAAAGACTGTAAAGCAGGGCGGAGCCGTGTCCCGCGGATAAAATAAATCTGTCGCGGTTTTCCCATTTTGGGTTATTTGCTGAAAACCTTAGATGTCTTGCAAAAAGTGTTGTTGCAAGTTCGGATAAGCCCATAGGGAGTCCGGGATGTCCGGATTTCGCCTTTGTTATCATATCGACTGATAAAAAGCGAATGGCGATTGACATAGCGGTTAAATTTTCAATTTCTTTTTGTTGCATTTTGCTCTCCTTTATTTATAATATCTTTAATATAACAATAAAAAAATCGGAAAATCAAGAAATGAGTGAGAAAGTTATTATTTATACTGACGGAGCATGTAGCGGTAACCCGGGTAAAGGCGGTTGGGGAGCTTTGCTTATAAGCGGGGAAAACAGACGTGAAATTTATGGTGGGGAGCTTTCCACAACAAACAATAAGATGGAGTTGACTGCGGTGATTGAGGCATTAAAACTTTTGAAATATAAATGTGATGTGGAAGTTTGGACCGACAGTCAGTATGTTAAAAACGGAATTACCGAATGGATTTTCGGTTGGAAGAAAAACGGTTGGAAAAACTCTCAAAAACAGCCGGTAAAAAATAAGGATTTATGGGTAAAACTTGATGAGCTTTCAAGTTTTCACAATGTTTCTTGGCATTGGGTGAAGGGGCACAACGGACATATTGAAAATGAGCGAGTCGACGAACTTGCAAGGCAGGGTATAGCAGAGTTAAAATGAAGCCGTTTGAGTATTCTTTTGTTATAAAAAAAGATGGTGGAGTTGTGAAAGTAATTCCGGTGGAATTTGTTAAATCCATTTCCTCCAAATCCATAAAAATAACGCCTAATCTTGCAAAACAGATTGTGTATGTGACCTATCCGTTTTTTGTAAGCAGGAGCAGGGCGGTTGATTTTTTGGAGGCAAAAAAAGATTGGGTATCAAAACAGCTTGAAAAAGTGCCGGACAGTGTGGTTATTGCGGATGGGGTTGTGATTGAAATACTTGGTAAAAAATATAAAATTTCTCATATTCCTACGGCACGTCGCGGGGTGTGGATTGAAGATAATTACATCTTTGTTTCCGGAGAAGTTCAATTTTTAAACAGAAGGGTTAAAGATTTTATAAAAGCTGAGGTTAAAAAATATTTTTGTCGCAGGGTAAGGGATTATGCAAAAATCCTTGGTGTGGAATATGGTAAAATTTCGGTTAAGGATACGACTTCGCGGTGGGGCAGTTGTGCAAGTAACGGGAATTTGTCATTTTCGTGGAGGCTTGCTTTTGCACCGATTTTTGTTATTGATTATATTGTTGCGCATGAGGTTTCTCATCTTGCCGAACTTAACCATTCATTCAGATTTTGGAGGGTTGTGAAACAGCTTTACGGTGATGATGTGGATAAGGCTCAAAAATGGCTTTCCCGTAACGGATTATCTTTGTATGCGATTGAGTAATTTTTATCTTGTAAAAGGAAATTTTTGATACTAGAATAAATGTGTTTTTTAATTTAAAAGCCCAGAGGTAGAAGTGGAAGTTATAAATAATTTGGATAAGGTTGAGGAGAAAAAAACTCTTCTGCCACAAAAAAAGAAAAGAAGTAAATTAGAATTGCTTTTTATGTCATTGTTCTTTTTTTCATTGATTTTTTTATGTTTCTTTATTTTTGTTTTTATGAAGTTCGGAACGAACCTTCCTGATTATAATCAGCTTGCGGAATACAAGCCTCCCGTTACAAGCAGATTTTATGCCGGCGACGGAAGTTTGCTTACCGAATATGCAACGGAACAACGTATTTATGTTCCGCTTAAAGATGTGCCACCGAATCTTATGAATGCATTTATTGCGGCGGAGGATAAAAACTTTTGGAACCATAGCGGTATAGACCTTGTCGGTATTATGAGGGCTTTTGTTACAAATATAAAAAGTAAGCTTTTGGGACGCGGACGTATGGTCGGTGCTTCGACTATTACCCAACAAGTGGCGAAAAACTTTTTCCTTTCATCCGAGCAGTCATTGACAAGAAAGATTAAGGAAATAATTTTGGCACTTAAAATGGAGCGTGCGTTTTCAAAACGACATATTTTAACGCTTTATTTTAATCAGATATTTTTAGGGTTCCGTTCGTATGGTGTGGCGGCGGCGGCACTTAATTATTTCAATAAATCGTTAGATGAACTTACACTTGCCGAGTGTGCGTTTTTGGCTGGTCTCCCAAAGGCTCCAAGCACCTATAATCCTATTACAAATAAGGAAAGGGCTATTGTAAGGCGTAATTATGTTTTGGATAGAATGAAGGAAGACGGTTATATTACCAAAGAGGAATCCGATTCTGCAAAGTTAGAAGATATTGTCGTAAATGAAAACTTTATTTCAAAACAACAAAGATATTCACTTTATTTTTCGGAGGAGGTCAGAAAATTATTGTCCGGCATTTACGGGGAGGAGCAACTTTACAGTGGCGGGCTTGCCGTAAGAACTACTATCAATCCGAAATATCAGGAAGTCGCGACTCGTGTTTTGCGTAATGCGTTGATTGATTTTGACAGGAAACACGGATGGCGCGGTGCAGAAAAAAATGTTGATATGAATGATCCTGAAATACTTCAAAATGAATCTGTTGTTAAGCAGGTGGAAAAGAATAACAAGGAGATTTGGCAAGTCCTTCTTTCCCGCGAATCTATGGTTTCCGGTATGGAAGATGACGGTTGGAAAAAGGCTATTGTCATATCGGTTAAAGATGATAGTGCGGAAATAGGATTTGTAAACGGAACAAAAGGTATTATCCCGCTTTCCGATTTGGTATGGGCAAGACGTGTTATTGATGATAGGCGTTCTGATGTTGCGGTATCGTCGGTGAAACAGGTATTAAGTGTCGGTGATATTATTTTTGTTAAGGCGAAAAATTCCGATAGTAAAACTTACTCATTACAACAAGTGCCGGAGCTTAACGGTTCAATCATAGTTCTTGATCCGCATACAGGTCGTGTATTTGCGATGGTTGGCGGATTTTCGTATACAAGAAGTAAGTTCAATCGTGCGACTCAGGCTTATCGTCAGCCGGGTTCTACCATTAAACCGTTTGTATATTTGACTGCACTTGCAACGGGAAATTATACTCCGTCATCAATAATACTTGATGCTCCGGTTGTGTTGGAAAAAAGTGACGGTGAGTTGTGGCGTCCGGAAAATTATGATAATGCTTTTGCCGGTGAAATTACTTTCCGTCGTGCATTGGAAAAATCAAAGAATAATCCGACTATCAGAATTGCGAAGGATATAGGAGTCAGAAACTTTATAAAAACCGCATTGAAATTCGGTATTTATAAAAAGGTTGATGATCCGAACCTTTCTATGGCTCTTGGAAGCGGTGATACAACTTTGATTGATTTAACTTCGGCATTTGCTCAGCTTATAAACGGCGGTAAGAAGTTGGAAACGATTATTGTCGACAGAGTGCAAGACAGGAACGGAAAAACCGTTTATAAAACGGATAAGCATATTTGTGAAAATTGTTCTGGTATTGAATGGTCATCTGATTTGCTTCCTCCGGAAATTCCTGATGACCGGGAGCAGTTGGCGGATCCCGTATCAATATATCAGATTGTAAGTATTTTACAGGGTGTTGTTGATCGCGGTAGCGGTTGGAAGGCAAGAATCCCGGGTAAAACAATAGGCGGAAAAACAGGAACTTCGAATGATCAAAAGGATGTTTGGTTTGTCGGTGGAACGCCTGATTTGGTTGCCGGTGTATTTTTAGGGTATGACCAACCAAAAAGTTTGGGAAGTTATGCAGCCGGAGGTTCGCTTGCCGCACCTATATTCAAAGATTTTATGCAAGAAGTTTTGAAGGATAAAAAGGATATTGCTTTCCGTGTTCCGCATGGTGTCAGCTTTGTTCGTGTGAATAGGGAAACCGGAAAACCTGCAACGATTGTTGATAACAATTACAATGTTATTTTAGAGGCATTTCGTGAAGGAACGGAAAATACTATTTTGAATAAGGAAAACAGTTCTTTCGGATTTGATAATACCTCTTCGTCCGGAGAATCTGATATGAACGATACTCAAACTAATTTTGACGGTATTTACTAATTAAGGAGTTTTTGATTATGGATTATTTTAAAATAATTGGCGGTAAACCACTTAACGGCAGTGTTAATATTCGTGGGGCAAAAAATTCCGTGTTGGAGTTGATGTCTGCCGCTATTTTAACAGATGAACCTATGATACTTCATAATGTTCCTAATTTATCGGATATACAAACATTGATTGATTTGCTTTCCAATTTCGGGACATCGGTTGTTTGGGATAAGGAAAATCATACAATGAAACTTCATACTCCGGTTATTAAAAGTGTGAAGGCACCGTATGAAATTGTGAAAAAAATGCGTGCATCCATATATGTGCTTGGTGCTTTGATGGGAAGATGCGGTAAGGCGAAAGTCAGTTCGCCGGGCGGGTGTGTTATAGGACAACGTCCCGTAAATATTCATTTGCTTGCGATGGAAGCTTTGGGGGCAAAGATAGAAATGCATCACGGATATATTGTCGGTGAAGCTCCTTTGATGAATGGGGTTAATCGTCTTCAGGGGGGAATTATAAGTGGGCTCGTCCGTCATCAAAACGGTGTTGCGATTACAACTCATGGCGGAAGTGTTAATGCCATAGAGGCGGCGGTTTTGGCTCATGGTGAAACGATTATTGAATATGCATCCATGGAGCCGGAAATCGATGACCTTATTTCGATGCTTAATAAAATGGGGGCTAAGATTTCCCGAGAAATAAAGGATGATGTTAATATCATACGTATTCAGGGTGTGGATAAACTTCACGGTTGTGAGTATTCTATTATGCCGGACAGATTGGAGGCGGGTACCTATGCGGTGGTGGCGGCTATGACCGGCGGGCGTATTGAAATTTGCAATGCTGATACGTCGAAAATGGAAATAGTTCTTGATAAATTAAAGGAAGCGGGTGTTAAAATTACGAATACCGATAACGGTTTTATTGTTGATGCACAGGGGGCAAAGATAAAATCTGTTAATATAGATGTTTCTCAGTATCCGGGATTCCCGACCGATATGCAGTCTCAATTTATGACATTGATGACTATTGCGGATGGGGAATCGGTATTAAAGGAAACTCTTTTTGAAAACAGGTTGATGTATGTGCCGGAGCTTATCCGTATGGGTGCGGATATTTGTATTTTGGGTGATAACACTGCGAAATTTAAGGGCGTTCGTCAGCTTTATGCTGCCGATGTTATGGCGTCGGATTTGCGAAGCGGGGCATCTTTGGTTATTGCCGGATTGGTGGCGGAAGGTGAAACCATACTTCACAGAGTTTATCATATTTACAGAGGGTATGAAAACTTTGTTGAAAATTTGCGTGCTATGGGTGCGAATATTGAAGTTTTAAAAGAGACTGTTGAATAGGAGGAAATTATGCGTTGTCCTTTTTGTGCGTCGGTTGATACTCAGGTTAAAGATTCCCGTATGGCGGAAGATGGCTCATATATAAAGCGCAGGAGATTTTGTGCGGAATGCGGTTCCCGATTTACTACATTCGAAAGGGTTCAGTTAAAGGAAGTTTTGGTTAAAAAATCAAATGGAATCGTGGTGCCGTTTGAACGTGAAAAGCTTTTAAAATCGGTAAAGGTTGCGTGTAAAAAGCGTCCTATTACCGATGAAAGGATTGAAAAAATCGTATCTTCGATACAAAGACAATTAGAGGCGAGCGGAGAGGTGGAAATTTCTTCCCGTGAGATTGGAGTCCTTGTTATGGATATACTTTCCAATCTTGATATTGTGGCGTATATACGATTTGCTTCGGTGTATTATAATTTTGAAAAGAAAGAGGACTTTTTAAAATTTATTGATACTATTAAAAAAGAAATTTCTGCTTTGGATGAAAAGGCGGATTCCGAAATTACCGGAAAAACATATAATCAATGTTCTATTATCCCGGAATTTCCCGTCGGTTCAAAGGATTTATTTAATAATGAAAAATAAAGAGGAGGAAATATGTTAAAATTAAAATACTTTATTTTCATATTTTTATTTTTTGTTATGAATACTGCTTATGGATTTGAAGAAGGGTATGTTGAGTATCAAAGATATCCTTTTGTTCAAAATGGCGTTGAGTATAATATTGTTGTTTTGAAAAAAGATAATCTTGGTGAATATGATCCACTTTCAAAATTACCAATTATTATTACAAAAAAAACAGATGGTGGGGAAAAAGAAATTTCAAGGATGTATTCTTATGAATTATCAGAGGGTGATGTATCCGAAGGTTTTCATGAAATTGTTGTAAATGGTGAATACTTTACAATAAAACAGATGCTTGCTGGTGGTTGGTATTTTTATGATTCACAACTTACTTTTAAATATATTGGTGATGATAAAATAATCTTAGATAATTACAGTCTTCATTCTACGGATAGAAGAGATCCTATGGCTAGTGAGGATGAGCCTGCGACAATTTATTATCCAAAAGAAACAATTTATTTTGAAGATATGAAAGAGGATTATTATATCTTTGATAGGGATAAATATTTAAAAGAGGCTTCCTTGTGAAGAATCGGTTTTCTTATTTGATTTATTGGAGGTAGGCTTCGGGCTTGCCTCCTTTTTTGCTGATGTAAATATATCAACTTTACCGTTTGCAAATTCCACCGTTGCAGAGGAAAGTTTTTTTAAATCTTCTTTATCGCTTATTATTTCATTGTTGTTCCAAATTATTGCATATCCTCGTTTAAGAACGTTTTTGAATGAATAGCTTTCAAGCATAGTGTTTGCGAAATTCATTTTATCGTTAAGGGAGTTTAGTTTATTTTTCATTATCAAATCAAGTTTTGTTGCCTTGTCGTCAAGGCGTTGAATGGAATCGCCTATAAACTGTGTCGGATTTTTTATTCGGTTTGAAAGGTTTGAAATTTTAAGGTTAAAGTTTTCAAACAACCTTACTATGGTTGATAAGAACCTTGATGAAAATTCTGTTATATTTAACATTAGTTCTTGGCGAACCGGAACTGCCTTTTCCGCGGCACCGGTAGGGGTTGGTGCACGTAAATCGGAGGCATAATCAATAAGTGTTGTGTCGGTTTCGTGTCCCACGGCGGAGATTATAGGTATTTCGGAATTGTATGTTGCACGGACGACATTTTCCTCATTAAACGGCATCAGGTCTTGCATACTTCCGCCACCGCGAGCGACAATTAAAACGTCCGGTTTGTCGTGTGTCATTTTGTTAAAATTGTTTATGGCTTCGGTTATTTCCCTGTCGGCACCTTCGCCCTGAACCGCGACAGGATAGACTATAATCCGTGTAGGGAATCGGTCGGTTATGCGGTGGATAATATCCCTTATTACCGCGCCGGTAGGGGAGGTTATGACGCCGATTATTTTTGGAAATTTCGGTATAGGTTTTTTGTGGGATAAGTCGAATAAGCCCTCGGCAGCCAGTTTTTGTTTTCGCTCCTCTATTATTTTAAGTAAAGCGCCAATGCCTGCGACCTCTACATCTTCCACCGTTATTTGGTAGGAGGAGCGTCCGGTGTAAGCGGTGATTTTTCCGGTGATTATGACCTCTAAGCCGTCCTCTATTTTCGTATTTATCCTTGTCCATTTCCAAAGGACGCAATTTAAAATATAATCTTTGCCGGCGAAGTTTTCCTTTAAATCAAAATAGTATGTGCCGGAGGAATGTTTTTTAAGCCCGATTATTTCGCCCTTTATTTTTATTCGTTTGAAAGTTTGTTCCAATGTTCCCTTTAAAATGTTGGAAAATTCGGCTACGGTGAAGATGATTTCTTCCTGTTTCGGAAGTTCTTCTTTTTTATCGGAAGAGTGGGGTTCGGTTAGTTCTTCGAAAAGTTCATCAAGGTTGCTCATTATAAATCCTCCAAGTTCCAACGGGGATGTGGGACGGTTGAAAATGGTGAAGTTTTGCCTGCCTTGAAATTTAACATACCGGCGTAGGCAATCATTACTCCGTTATCGGTGCAATATTTCGGTGGGGCAAATGATACGACTATGTCATTATCGGAGCCTATGTTTTCCAAAGTTTCTCTTATCTTTGAATTGCTTGAAACGCCGCCACCTGCGACAAGGTGTTTTATATTTTTGTTTTGCTTTATGGCGGATCGTAGTTTTTTATCAAGGATTTCAATTATTGCGGATTGGAAACTTGCGCATATATCAGATTTTGTTTTTTCATCAATGTTTTCCAGCTTTTCAATTTGTGTTCGGAGGGCGGTTTTAAGCCCGGAAAATGAGAAATTTAAATCGTGGGAGTGAAGCATAGGGCGTGGAAAATCAAAAGCCTTTGCATTTCCGTTTATGGCTGATTTTTCAATTTCTTTACCACCCATATAGTCCCAACCGAGCATCTTTGCAACCTTATCAAAACACTCACCGCATGCATCATCAATGGTAGTGCCCAGCATCTTATATTTTCCTACATTTTCCACAATTAAAATTTGGGTATGTCCACCGGAAACCAACAGTAGCATATAAGGGAACTTTAAATCTTTGTTAAACATTATTGGCATAAGGGCGTGTGCCTCCAAATGATTGACTGCGATAAAAGGTTTTCCGGTTGCATAGGCAAGTGATTTTGCCATATTCACGCCTACAATAACTCCGCCGATTAAGCCCGGACCATTGCCGGCGGAAAAAATATCAATATCGTTGATTGAAAGGTTTGCTTCCTTTAATGCCTTGTTTATCAATTTATCAATGTAGTTCAGATGACTTCGAGAAGCGATTTCGGGGACAACACCGCCATAGGGGGAATGCTCCTCAAACTGAGTTATCAGTTGGTGTGCAAGTATTTCGCCTTTGTCGTTTATTATGGCAACAGCGGTTTCATCGCAACTACTTTCTATACCTAAACATATCATTTTTATTGCTTTTTTATAAAATTTGTTATATTTCTTTATTATAGAGAGTTTTTTATTATTTGGAAAGAGGAATTTTAAATTGTTAAAAAAAATATTTTCAGTTTCTGTTTTTTTATTATGTGTTGCCTGTGCATCTACATCAGATGAGGTAGTCAGAAATTCATCGGCATCGTTTGGTGCATTAACCGGAAAAAGTAAGATTGTGCAAAAACCGACCCTTATAAAACTTGGGGTGGATCCGTTGAAAATTACTGATGCCAGGGGATATATGAATAATTTGTTTAATGCATTGATTCCGGATTTGGAAAAAACTAATATTACTTATCAGATGGCGGGGACTGATATTATCTTGACTATACAATCCCATATTATTTTGGATGACAGGATGAATATTATTCCATCGATAAAACCGCAACTTGATAATATGCTTTTGACTCTTTCAAAGTATGACAGGAATTTTATTGAAATTACCGGACATACTTCCAGTGTAGGAAAGAAGAATGACAACCTTCGTAAATCAGTGAATGAAGCGCAAAGTGTGGCGGATTATTTTATGGAATACAGAAATAAAAAACTCCGCATTATACCGGAGCGAATCTTTATAAACGGTATGGGTGAAAGTATGTGGATTGCCAATAATGCCACAAGGGAAGGGCAACTCCTTAATCACAGAATCGAGATAAGAATTTCACCACTTATTTAATTTTTAAGTTGGTTATGAATTATTGCGGTAATGCCGGTTGCTTTGTAACTTTCGGATGATTTATGATTGTTTGTTTCCGTTATTGTTTTTATTTCATACACGACATTTGTATTTATGTTTTTCGCTATTGAAACTGTGATGAATAGTGAAATTAAAAGGAAGATTGTGCCGAATACAAATTCCTCATCACTGTTCTTTTTATTCAAAGTCATTTTTGATAGGGATATCATCGCCCAAATTGCAGAAAAAATTATACCGACAACAGTTAAATCAAGGAATATGTGGATTGTTCCCTTTAAATAATGTTTTTGATAAAATTCGTGGACGCCAAAGATTCCAAATAATCCGCAAAGAAGCATTATCCTTGATTTTTCTGTGTTGATTTTGTTTTTCATTTTTACCTCCTATACTATTACGGCAAGGTTTTCGGGAGTTCCCTTTGATGCCTTTATATTTACGGTTATTATTACCAATAAATCGTAATCCTTGTTCGGACTAGGGTTTTGTTCCTTGTATAATAAATGGCTTGTGTTAATAGTCATTTTTGTAACAAGGTGGTCGTCGTCAAGAAGTGTGTATATAACTTCATCCTTTTCCGTATTTTCAGCAATTTCGTGAGCGTTTTGTGGACGTTTCAGTGCGTCAAGCAAAGTTTTCATTCTGTTATCAATATCTGCACGCGGTGTTTCAAGGAGCTCCGGATGCAAAATTTGTATATCAAGTTCCGCAAGTAGGTTTAATTCAGGCCTTATTATAGGGAAAAATTTTACACCGTTTATTTCCTTTATCCCCTTTGTTTTTGTTTTATTCATTCTTTCTTTGATTGTATTATATGGGGATATTTCGGAAAGTCGTTCAAGTTGTGGAGATAGTGTCATCCTTATATCATGTAAATGTTGGCTTCTTTTTTTAGGATTGATTTTAATTTCACCGTTATAAACAAGTTTGAATTTCATAATAAATCTCCTTTTTTTATAAGAGAATTATATCATATTTTTTGTTTTAGGTCTATAAGAAATATTGTTTTTCAATAAAAAAAACTCCCGCTTTTGACGGGAGGTTTTTGTTTTTTATTTCATCAACGGTGGAATTGCAGGAAGTGTTTTTCCTTCTAGCCATTCCAAGAACGCACCGCCGGCTGTTGAAATGTAGGTGAAATCTTTTGCTACACCCGCATTGTTAAGGGCAGATACGGTATCACCGCCACCGGCAACGGAGATTATTTTTCCGTCACGAGTAAGCTCTGCTACTGTCTTTGCAAGTTCGTTGGTGCCTCTGTCGAATGGAACCAATTCAAATACGCCGAGAGGTCCG
>CAZHAL010000013.1:0-14853 GCA_964530355.1 uncultured Bacteroidales bacterium
CCCCAGAGGAGTTTTTTCCTTGCGGAAATCTTGCTTTTATGCTATTATTAAATATGTTTAATTTTAAAAGGAGGAAATAAATGAAAAGTAAAATTTTATTATGTTTAGTTTTAGCATCTTGTTCAACTATGTTTGCTAAGGAGAATAAGGTTAAGGACAGGTATACTGATGTTGTGAAGTCTACGGAAATAAAAGATGATATTGATATTAGAAGAGATGATATATATGTTTGTGATTACAGATATGATGATAGTAAAGAAAAAGGTATCTATTTTAGGTATTGTGATAAGGACGGAAAGCCTTTGAATAATACAGTTGAGCTTGAAAAGGGGGAGTATGAGTTTCGTGACGGATTTATTTATTACAGAGAGTTAAAGGGTAAAAACGGAGTGGTTACTCAACAGATTAACAATCCTAAGTATAGTGATACAATAGTGCCTTATTTTGAAGAACTAAGAATATATAAAAACGGAAAATTATCAGTTGATAAATATCTCAAGTCAGGAACTTCTGTGAACAGAGAATTTTGTTCCGATGGAAGAATAAACAGTGAGAGTATAAAGGCTTCTTTTTATTCTGCGGATATTTATAATGAAGTGAAAAAAGATGGTGTGAAATTGAATACTCCTTTGATTGTTGAAACCATAGATGAATCAAAGTTGGATGAAAAAACAGGTGTGAAAACAGATAGGAATAATATTCATCTTGTAAATGGTAAGCAAGTGACTGACGGTTTTTTTGAAATTTCGGATTGCTATGGGAATATAACTTCGTATACTCTTAAAAACGGAAAGTATGAAGGGGATTATGTTAAAGATGGTCCCATAAAAGATATTAAGAAATATGAAAACGGAAAATTAAAGTCAGAGGTATTTGATTATAAAGATGATAAGAAAATATTAGGTGATGATGGGGAATATTATGATACACTTGAAATTATATTTGATGACGGTAAATATATATTCAGATATTATAATAGTGATAAATTGGTCAAAGAAGATAAATAATATTATAAGTCCCCCGCCAGGGGGATTTTTAATTGTTTTTTATGTGAAATTTTTCTTGTAAAAAGCGTTGACATCTATTTCTTTTTGTTTATATAATAAATTATTAAAAACAAGATAATTTAAGGATATAAAATGCATAGAATTTTATCAAAAGATGAGAAAAGATTTGTTTGTGAAATGGTAAGGGATGAGCTTGCTTCGGGTAAATCTCTTTCCTCTATATTTAAAGTAATTTACGATACCATGGGTATAAGGAAAAATGAGATTTATAATTGGAACAAAAGTTTCAATATGATTTTTAAAAATAATCTTATTCCTGTTGAAGATAGAATTTTGTTGTGTGAAATTGTTTCCGAACGGCTTCTTTTCGGGATGAATATAGGGGCTGCGGTTGAAAGTGTTGCGAAACATTTTAATCTTGAAAGACATGTGATTTACAAATGGAACCGAAAGTTAAATATTTTTGATACCAGAGATCCGTTTGATGAAGAAGAAAAAATCGCAACTTGTAAAAGGATTGAAGCTGACAGATTGGCTACAGGAGAAGTTGCGGATTCAGTTAAAAATAATGCCCTCAGATTGGGTGTTTCTCTTCATACCATTTATGATTGGAACAGGGAATTAAAAATTTTCAAAACCAGAGATTACAGTAAAAGAGGCACAATGTTTTCCGATGAATTTATTTCTTCTGTGTTAAAAGATGTTGTCAGTGTCGGCGGTGGCGAAAAAAATATCCGTAAGATAGCGGAGAAGTATTCCATATCCTTGTCAACCGTTTATACATGGCGAAGAAAGAAAATGGACTTGTTAAAGGATAATCAAAGATAATTTTTTTTGTTTTTGGAAATGTTTTTTGCCTTAAAAACGGCTTTTTACGGCTTTGATGTTTTTGACTTGAAAATTTTCTTGCTTTGATTTATATTTCTATTGCTTAACAAATTAAAAGGAGTTTTTTTATGAGACGTGTTGTTATTACAGGTTTAGGAATTGTAAGTCCTCTTGGTCGTGGTTTGAAATATAACTGGGAAGAGGGGCTTTTGAAATCAAAAAGCGGTATTAAAAAGATACCTTACTTTGATACGGAAAATTTTGCAGTTAAAATTGCCGGTGTCGTTCCTCATGGAAAGGGCGAAGGCGAGTTTGATGCGGAATCTGTTATACCTTTTAAAGATATAAAGAAAATGGATTTATTTATTCAATATGCTATGGCTGCGGCAACTGATGCAGTGGAAGATGCAAATTGGAAACCGGAAAGCGAAGAAGAAAAAGAAAGAACCGGTGTTATGATTGGTTCCGGTATCGGTGGACTTGGCACTATATATGAAACATCAAAATTTATGGTGGAAAGAAATACATCGAAAATTTCACCTTTCTTTATTCCTTCATCACTTATAAACCTTGCATCAGGTCAAGTTTCAATTAAATATGGTTTCAAGGGTCCTAACCATGCGGTTGTGACTGCTTGTGCAACAGGAACTCATGCTATTGGTGATGCGGCAAGGATTATTGCTTTGGGTGATGCTGATGTTATGATTGCCGGCGGTGCGGAAGCAGCGGTAAATCCTATCGGTGTTGCAGGGTTTAGTTCGGCGAAGGCTTTATGTTCTTCGTATAATGATGAGCCGGAAAAGGCAAGCCGTCCTTGGGATAAAAACCGTGGCGGTTTTGTTATGTCGGAAGGTTCAGGTGTTCTTGTATTGGAAGAATATGAGCATGCGAAGGCGAGAGGTGCAAAAATTTATGCCGAAGTTATCGGTTACGGTATGAGCGGTGATGCGTATCATATGACTGCACCTGCAAGTGACGGTAACGGTGGTGAACGTGCTATGCGTGCTGCACTTAAAAGTGCAAATATAAAACCGGAAGATGTTGACTATATCAATGCTCATGGAACTGCGACAATGGGTGATATGTTGGAGTTCGGTGCGGTTAAAAGAGTATTTGAAAATTGTTTGGACAAGGTTTCTATGTCATCAACAAAATCTTGTGTCGGACATTTGCTTGGTGCTGCCGGTGCGGTGGAAGCGATATTCTGTACACTTGCGATAAGAGATCAAATTGTGCCTCCTACAATCAATCTTGATGATCCGGAGGAAGAAACAAAATGTATGGATTTGGTTCCTCATGTTGCAAAGAAGCGAAAGGTGGATATAGCCCTTTCAAATTCTTTCGGCTTTGGCGGAACAAATGCTACCGTGATTTTGAAGAAAATTTAAAAAATAAAGACCGTCCTTTGGGGCGGTTTTTTTTGGGAGTATAAATGATAATAGTTCAGACAAGTTATTTTGCGAATTTAAAAAATGTTGAAAATCCTATATCGGTTGCCGGAAAGTGTCCTGACTTTTATAAGGGAAGGGTGGAGTATAAAAAGTTGGCACCAAAATATGATTGGTGGAAAAAATGGCATGATGAGAAGCTGTCAAATGAATGGTATGTGGAGCAGTATAGAAAAACAGTTTTGGAAAAACTTGACCCAGCACAAACGCTTTCGGAATTATTATCTTTTTATCCTGATTCAAATGTTATAACACTTCTTTGTTGGGAAAAATCCGGGCTGTTTTGCCATAGGCATTTGATATCCGAGTGGTTGTTGGAAAATGTAGGTAATTTGTTGGTTAAAGAGTTATAATTTTGTCTTGCGTAATAGTTTAAATATGTTATTATAGCATATAGTTAAATGAAAGGTTAATTATGTGGAATAGGAATTTTTATCTTGTTTTGGCCCTCGGGGGGGGGTAAAATCCTGTAAAATCAATATGTTACGTTTTGTTAGTTTTTCTTTTTTTGAAAAAATTTCTAAATTATTGATTTTTGCTGTTGTGTGTGGTAAATTCTCCTTTGATTATATTATAAGGAGTTTTTATGAATAAAGTTAAGGTATCTGTTATTATTCCTGTGTATAAAGTGGAAAAATACATACATGATTGTATGGATACTGTTCTTTCGCAAACTTTGAAGGATATAGAGATTATTTTGGTTGATGACGGCTCGCCTGATAATTGTGGTAATATTTGTGATGATTATGCGAAAAAGGATAGTCGTGTAAAGGTTATTCATCAAACAAACGGCAGGCAGGGAAAGGCAAGAAATAGTGGTGCCAAAATTGCAAAGGGTGAGTATATTGGCTTTGTCGACAGTGATGATTGGATTAGTCCTTTTATGTATGAGGAACTTTATAATAAGGCAAAAAAAACTGATGCTGATATTGTAATGTGCGATTATTCCAGATGTCGTTTTGTTGGGGATAAAGTTTCGAAAAAATCAAAAATTGATAGGAATTTTGTAAAATCAGAAGTTGTTAATGTTAATAGTTTCTCTTCTGATATAAACAAGGGAAGTTATTTTTCTGTTGTCGTATGTTGGAATAAAATTTTTAAGCGTGACTTTTATTTGAACAATATTAAGTTTCCTGAAAATATGATTTTTGAGGACAGTCCCGTGATGTTTTATGCTTTTTTAAAAGCAAAGAAAATTTCTGTTGTTGATAAAAAACTTTATTTTTACAGAATTAGCAATCAAAATTCTTCTTCGTTATCAAAGGATAATAAAATTTTTGATTTGTTTAAAAGTGCTGATTTATCTCTTGATAATTTAGATAAATTTGATTATAATCCTTTTTATAATTTTATTATTATGTCAATTGTTCGTGATTTAATGCATCATCTTAAGGGACTTAAGGGTGCAGTGAAAGATAATTATGTATTACAGTTGAAAAATATTATAAATAGAATTAAAAAAATGAACTTATATAAATTTGTAAGATATAAAGATAAAGTTAAAATCTTTTATCTGTTTTTGAAAGGTTATTAAATGTCAAAATATTATATTGTTTCCGGTGGATTTGATCCGATACACGAAGGTCATATTGAAAATATTATCGAAAGTCGTGAAAATTCCGATGGCGTGATTGCTCTTGTCAACAGTGATGCTTGGCTTGTCCGTAAAAAGGGTAAGGCATTTATGAGATTTGATACAAGAAAAACTATCATTGAAAATATTAAGGGGGTTATTGATGTGATTTCCTTTAATGATGACGACGGAAGTTGTTGTGATGGTTTAAGGAAATGTCGTGAAAAATATCCCGATGATGAGCTTGTGTTTGCAAAGGGTGGGGATAGAACGGCTGATAATATTCCTGAGATTCCGGTTTGCAAGGAATGTAATATTGATATAAAATATAATATAGGATTTAAAGTTTCGGGAAGACAGAAACCAAACTCTTCTTCTTGGCTTTTAAAAGAATGGAAGGATGCAAAATAGGGGATTTAAAATGGCAAAGAAAATAAAAATCATTTTTGACGGTCAATTACTTGTAAGATTTGCGAGACAAAAACAAACGGGAATTTTCCGTGTGTGTGATGAAATTTTTAAAAAACTTGCAAAAATGGATGATATTGAACTTTATCTTTTGGTTACCAATGATAAAAGCGGGAAAAGGACAGAACCTGAAAAATATTTGGAAAGCAGAGGGTTTTCGCATCTTATCCCCAATATCGTCAGAATGCCAAAGCTTTTAATGTCCACTAAAACAAGGAATTTGTATCATAAAATTTATGGCGGGCTTTTAAGAAAGATTTTGCCTTCTGTTTATGGGAAAAAATTGCGTGAGTTTGATTTTTATTTTTCACCGTTTCCTGCTATTTCTCCGGTTGTGAAAAAAGCAGGTGTTAAAACGGTAAGTTTCTTTTATGATATTATTCCGATTTTGTATCCGAATTTTGCTGCTGTTTATAAATCACAATCTAAAAACTTTACACCTTTTGTGAAAAACATTAATTCGGATTTAATATTTTTTGATTCAAAATCGGCAAGAGATGATTTTTTAAGATGGAGATATCCGTTTGATTTTTCGAAAACTGCTATTGCCTATTTGGCTGCTGATGAAAGATTTTGTAAAAAATCAGATGCTGAAATCAAGAAGGCAGCGGATAAATATGGTATTCCTCATAAACCTTATTTGTTTGGTATCAGTGAGGCAAATCCAAGAAAGAATTTTGCTCATGTTATTAAATCTTTTATTGATTATGTTGAAAGAACGAAAGATAAAAATTTGAATTTGGTTATTGCCGGTAAAAAACTTGCGGGTTATGATTATTTGGCGGAATGTTCTGATAAATTGGAAAAATATAAGGATAGAATTATTTTAACCGGATATGTTGATGATGAGGATTTGCCTGCTCTTTACAGTGGTGCAAGTATCTTTATGTATCCAAGTTTGTATGAAGGTTTCGGACTTCCTGTGTTGGAGGCTATGCAATGCGGTATTCCTGTGATTACGGCAGATAATTCGTCGTTGCCGGAGGTAGGTGGTGATGCGGTTGCTTATGTGTCCGGATTTGATGTGAATGAAACCTCAAATATGATTGAAAAAATTTTGACGGAGGAAAAATTTGCTTCTGATTTGATTAAAAAATCTTTGGAACGTGCAAAATTATTTTCTTGGGATAAAACAGTTAATATAATAATAAATGAACTAAAAAAATAGGAGTATAAAAATGGAAAAACAAAAAGTTGCTATTATTACAGGTATTACAGGTCAAGACGGCGGATATCTTGCAAAGTTCTTACTTGAAAAGGGATATAAGGTTATAGGTCTTGTCAGACGTGGTGCAACTGATACTTATGTGAAATTAAAAGAACATGGAATTTTGGATCAAATAGAATTTGTTGATTTTGATTTATTGGAGTTTACCAATATTTGCAGAATTTTGAAAAAATATCAACCTGATGAATTTTATAATTTAGCGGCTCAATCCTTTGTAGGAGTTTCGTTTGAAGAACCTATTTATACTGCGGAAGCTGATGGTATGGGTGTGCTTTATATATTAGAAGCAATTAGGGAATTTTCTCCACATACAAGATATTATCAAGCATCAACAAGTGAAATGTTTGGTAAAGTGCAAGAAATTCCACAAACAGAAAAAACTCCTTTTTATCCAAGAAGTCCTTATGGTGTTGCGAAACTTATGGCTCATTGGATGACAACAAATTATAGGGAAAGTTTCGGACTTTATACTTGTTCCGGAATACTTTTCAATCACGAAAGCCCAATGAGAGGTAAAGAATTTGTAACTCGCAAAATCACTTCTCATTTTGCTGAAATGTATTTGGGTAAAACAGATAAGCCGGTTGAACTTGGTAACCTTAATTCAAAACGTGATTGGGGATTTGCCGGTGATTATGTAAAAATGATGTGGTTAATGTTGCAACAAGATCATGGTGATACTTATGTTATTGCGACAAATGAAACTCATTCCATTCGTGAGTTTGTAGAGGAAGTTGCAAAGGTTTGCGGTTGGGATATTGAATGGAAAGGTGAAGGCGTTGATGAAATAGGTGTGGATAAGAAAACTGGAAAAGTGCTTGTAAAAGTAAATCCTAAATTCTATCGTCCTGCGGAGGTTGAACTTTTAATCGGTAATCCGGAAAAGGCGGAAAAAGTTCTTGGTTGGAAACGTGATGTAGACTATAAAACTCTTTGCAAGATGATGATGGAAAAAGATATTGAGAGAGCAAAAAACGGAACTTTATAAAAGGTTATATTATGCTTAAATACAATGTTTATAAGCCAAGTTTGATGGGAAACGAGAAAAAGTATGTCAATGAATGTCTTGATACGACTTGGATTTCATCAAAGGGAAGATTTGTATCCGAATTTGAGGAAAAATTTTCAAAATATATTGGTGTTAATTATGGAACTGCCGTTTGTAACGGAACGGTTGCCATACATTTGGCTTTGGTTGCTCTTGGTATTGGTGAAGGTGATGAGGTGATTGTTCCAACATTTACCTATATTGCATCTGTAAATCCTATTGTGCAGGTCGGTGCGAAACCTGTGTTCGTTGATAGTGATGAGGATGATTGGCAAGTATCACCGGAAGATATTGAACGCAAAATTACTCCGAAAACAAAGGCGATTATTGCAGTGCATCTTTACGGACATCCTTGTAAAATGGATAGGATTATGGAGATTGCAAAAAAGCATAATTTGTTAGTTATTGAAGATTGTGCAGAGGCGATTGGTTCCGAATTTAACGGTAAAAAAGTCGGTTCATTCGGTGATGTTGCATGTTTTTCATTTTTCGGAAACAAAACTATGACTTGTGGTGAAGGTGGTATGTGTTTAACAAATGACCCTACTATTTATGACAGACTTTCACGCCTTAAAGGTCAAGGATTGGCAAAGTTTCGTGAATATTGGCATGATATGATTGCCTTTAATTACAGAATGACAAATATTGCGGCGGCAATCGGTTGTGCTCAACTTGAACAAGTGCAAACTTTTATTGATAAAAAGCAAAAGGTTGCAAGTTGGTATAAGAAATATTTGAAAGGTGTTCCCGTGAAACTTCACGAAGCAAAGGTGGGGGGGGGTAAAGTGTTTCATACATATTGGATGAATTCTATCTTGGTTGAAAAGGGTTGTGATAGGGAAGATCTTCGTAATTTTCTTCGTGAGGAGGGAATTGAAACAAGACCTACTTTCTATCCTGTTCATACTATGCCTATGTATTCGGTGAAGTTTACTTCTCATAAAGTGGCGGAAGATATTGCCCTTCGCGGTATAAATTTGCCATCGTATCCGGGATTGGAAGAAGATGATGTGAAGTATATTTGTGATAAAATAAAGGAATTTTATGAGAAATAAATATGTGATTGTCGGTTGTGGCGGACATGCGAGAAGTGTTGCTGATGTGATACTTTTTAATGAACCTGATGCCGGTATAATATTTGTTGATAGTAATGCGAAACAGGGGGAGAGAATTTTTTCTTTTCCGGTTGTTGCTGATTTCAAAATTACTGATGAAAAAGTTGTCCTTGGAATAGGGGATAATAATCTTCGTAAAATTATGTATGATAAATTTCAACCGTGTTTGTCCTCTATTATTTCAAATGATGTTTATCAAGGGGTTGACAGTTGTGTAGGTTTGGGGACTTTTATCGCACAGAATGTTCATATAGGACCTATGGTAAAAGTTGGTGATGGTTGTATTATCAATACACATTGTGTTTTGGATCACGAAGTATATGTTGGAAATTTTTCTCATATATCTGTGAATGCTATATTAAGTGGTAAAGTGAAAATTGGAAGTAATGTTTTTGTGGGTGCCGGTGCAGTTATAAAAGACGGTGTGAAGGTTTGTGATGATGTTGTTATCGGTGCCGGTGCTGTTGTTGTAAAAGATATTGAAGAATCCGGTGTGTATGTCGGTTGTCCTGTAAGGAGGATAAAATCCTTAGAAATGCCTGAAAACTGCGAAAAAGCTAGGGGGGGGGGTAAATAGTAATTTATTTGTAGGTAATTTTATCCCTGCCCTTAATATGGAAGTTAGGAGGGGATATTAAAATGAAAGTAATACTATGTGGTTATAATTGGACTGGGTGTAGGGCTTTAAAATTTTTATTAAATGATAATCATGAAGTTTATGTTTATACATCAAATAATCCTTATAACATTCCTTCTTTAGTTGATTTATGTGAAAAAGAACATGTAGGTTATACAACGCAAAAGATTGCAGTTGATAATTTGCCGTTTAAACCGGATATAATTTGCAGTATTTATTATAGATATATAATACCTCAAGATATTATTGATTGTTGTCAGGGAAAAATATTTAACTTACATCCTGCTTTATTGCCTAAATATAGGGGATGCAGTAGTTTGACTTGGGCAATGATTAACGGGGAAACAGATGTCGGTTATACATATCATTATATAGATAAAAGTGTAGATACCGGAAAAATTATTATTCAGAAGAAAGTTCCTTTGTATGATTTTGATACTCAAGAAACTTTATATAATAGAGTAATGTTTGAAGCTATGAATGATTTTTCGGAAGCATTTAATCTTGTTTCTTCCGGTTATGCCGGTGTTGAACAGGTTGGAACTCCTTCTCTTTATAAAAGGGGATGTCCGTATGATGGTATAATTGATGATAATTGGAGTGAAGAAAAAATAGAAAGATTTATCAGAGCTATGATATATCCTCCTTATGCGCCTGCAAAATATAATAATAAGGATATTTTTAGTTTGAAAGATTATAAAATGATAAAAAATAGGTAATTATTTAAGAATGTTATTAACAATTTCTAAGTAATTTTTATATTGAATTTTTTTGAGTGTGTTTTTATAATTATGGTGTTATAGGATAATTTTTATTAGGAGTTTATATGAAAAAAAATATTGTGAAGATTCTTTGTTTCTTTATACCCTTTCGTGATTTACGGCATAGTGTAAGGAATAAATTATTAGATGAAAGATTTAATCTTTGGTATTTACTTTCTTCTTTGTTTTCTTTTAATTTAAAAGATAAGTTTGAAAATAAAATTAAAATTTTTGTTGCAGGTTCGGGGGCTGTTACCGAATATGCTATTAAGATGTATCAGGAAATGCCAGATAAATTTGTAATATTTGCGGATGTCAGGACTTCAAAAGAATATAAAAATTTATTGAAGAAATTTCCAAAGGCATCGGAGATGATATTTCCTTTGTGTAAAAATAAAAAGTATATATATGATAACTCTTTGAAATTATTTTATGTCGGAAATTCTTCTCATTATAGTTTTATATTTAAAATTCTATTGAAAACGAAAAATGTTAAAAACAGATGGCTTGTATTACCGGATATTGTAACCCTTGGTGCATATACTTATAATATTAAGGAAATCAGAAAAATTATTTGTAATTATTATCCTGAATTTCGTGATGATATAAAGAATGTTGAAGATAAAGACTTTGTTCAATTTATATGTATCAATAAAATAAGTTTTATTCGTTATGTGGTTGAGGCTTCAGGTATTAAAAATTTTGTAGTGTTTAGTAAAAAGGGTTTTAATACTATTAAAACTGAATTAAAGAATGTGAGTGATATAAATATCTATGTTATGCAGAATACAATATCTAAACTTTCTTTGCCACAATCAAAATATAGTGTTAAGCATTCTTCGAAATATCTTGTTGGGACGTTTGGTATTCCTCATGATATAACAAAGGGAACAGATAAGGTGATAAAAGCTGTTCAATTACTTAATAAAAGAGGGAAAAGTGTTGATTTAGTATTGGCCGGTATGCTTATTAACAATTATATAGATTCTGTAAAAGATAAGAAAAATTGTATTTTTATAGATAATCCTGATTATGATGACTTTTTGAATATAATGAATCAATGTGATGTGGGGATTCAATTAAGAGAAAACTTCTTTACATTTGCAAGTGGGTGTATGGCCGAGTTATTGGGGTTGGGAAAACCGACTATACTTACTGATGGTATGATTGATAATAAATGGGATAAAATTGTAACTTTTGTTCCTGATGGTGTCAGTGTTGAGGAATTAGCTGATACTATTGTTAATATGTTGGAAACAAAAGTTGGAAATAAGATTGAAGATAAATTATATGAGGAGTATAATTGTTTCAATGTTTGTTCACAATTATATGCTTTTTTAGAAGAAAAAAATATAGGAGATTAAAATGAATATAGTTTTCATACTTGATAATAATTATTCGGTTTATTTATATACTGCTATGAAATCAATTCTGTTGAATGCTGATAGTAATGATAAGTTTGTTTTTTGGATAATGATTCCTGATTTAAGAGATGATGTTGAAGCAGAGATTAACAAATTGAAAAATATTCATCCTTTTGATATTAATTTTATTAAGATAAATCCAGAGGAAGAGTTACCTTATTATAAACCTTGGATTAGTTATAATTCAAAACTTGCGTATTATAGAATTTATGCTCCGAAAGTTCTGTCTTCTTATGGTGTGAATCGTTTTATGTATTTAGATGCTGATATTTTAGTAAAGGGTAGCTTGAATGAATTATATAATACTGATTTGGGTGATTTTTCGGTAGGGTTGGTTCCTTCCGGTGTCGGATATGATGAAAAATTTGTTGTTTTCCCAAGATTAAAACTTGCCCCTAATCATAAATATGCTTATTCCGGTTTGATGTTGGTGGATGTTGATAAATATATAAGTGATAAAATATATGAAAAGTCTTGTGATATAGCGGTTGCCAGGGATAAAGATTTGTATTGGCCGGATATGGATTTATTAAATATGACATTAGATGGTGGAAATTATAAAGAATTGAAACCTAAATATTCTATCAATCCTGGTGTGAGAGTTGGGTTGAATGGTATTGAAAATCAGGGAGCTTTGGAATATTTTATTAAAAATTATGAAAATATTTTTGATAAAAAGGATATTGAAGAAGCATATTATAAACCTGTTATTTGGCAGTTGGCAGGATATGCAAAACCTAAATATAAAGTTGCAAGAAAGGATATTAAATTTACATTTTATGATTTCTGTAAGGGGACTATTTTTGAAAAACAAACAAAGATGTGGCTTCCATTTTATGAATTTTTATATTCTTTTAAAAACTTGAATTTTAAAAGTTTGCGTCATTTTATTTATCATCAACAAAAGTATTTTGACTTTGATGGAAATAAAATACGTGTGTATAGAATTTTTGGAATTAAATTCAAATGTAGGGTAAGGAATAAGAAATGAAAAAACGTGTTGTTAAATTTTTGAGCTTGTTTATTTTTTCTTCAAAAAAGAGAAAATTATTTAGAGAGAAATTTAACCCTCCTTTTATAGATTTGGGGGGGGGTAGTTTTGTTCATATAACATCAGTTATATCGTCACCGGGATATACGTTTATCGGTAAAAATTGTTGGATAGGTGGTAATGTAAGAATTCTTGCCGGTCCGGCCGGAATTAAAATAGGGAATAATGTTATGATTGCTCATCAAGTAGAGATATTTACGAATTATCATAATTTCAGATCTGATAAGTTATTGCCTTATGATTCCGGGTCTGTAAGCAGACCTATTGAAATAGAGGATAATGTTTGGATTGGTATGAGAAGTATTATTTTAGGAGGTGTGAAAATAGGTGAGGGTGCTGTTATCGGGGCGGGAAGTGTTGTTACCAAATCTGTTCCGAAATGTGCTATTGTCGGGGGTAATCCGGCAAGAATTATTGGTTGGAGAGATAAGAATATTTATGAGGATTTAAAGAGCAGGCAACAGTTTATTTCGGTTGATATTAATTCCTCGGATTCTTATGATATCATTGAAAATCGTTTTAAAGATTATATGGAGTAAAGGAGGATTTGTTCCTCCTTTTTTAATTCTTAGGATATTTATTTTTTATTTCCGTAATTTTTGTTTCCCAATTATTTGTTCCGTTTATTTTGTCCCAGTATATCATATCAAGTTGTTCTTCGATGTTTGGATATTCGTCTTGTCTTTTATATTCATAAGACAGTTGATATTCCGGAGTTGGAATAGAATCTATTTCTTCTATGACAGTTCCTTTTGGAAAATCATTTATTATAGAATAGCTTTCCGTATAGCTTACTTGACCGTTAGTTTCTGTTATTTTATACATTATATACTCCTTTCTTTAAATACTCGTAAAATGCAACTTCTGTTTATGTCATTTGGTGCAAATATACTTATTATATCATTTTTTTTAATAGGAAATGATATATTTGATGTTGAGAAACTTACACTTCCTTCGTGAAAGGTTGCTATTATTTTATTATTTAATTTTATATCACTGTAAGCGCCGTTTCTTAAACATGAAACATAGAAAGCCATACCATTAAACGGAGCTGTATATAAGTATGTTGATATCGGAGAAAATTCTATATAATCATTTATATTTACATGCATAGTATCATTTGAATCGGTTATACTTTGTTCATTTATATGTATATTATTGTCAGTGTAGAAAGAGCCTATTCTTCTGTAAGATACAAAGTTATTATTTTTTATTACGGATGTTGTAAGATCAAGTTCTTCTTCATCACTTATGATTATATCTGTTAACCCATCATCGGTTGTAATTGCAAAAACATAATATTTTGAGTTCGCCGTGATGGTAACATTTTCTTCTAGTCCTCCGAAATTAGATCCGGCTTCCCAATATGTGTTTATATTTTTTATTATTGGTTCGGTCAGTTTTATATCATATTTGTTATTTACGCATCTGGCTTCTCCGCAATCGATTTTTATATATGTATTATCAGATTTTGTTATTGTGAAACCTGAGATATAGTTTTCGGGAAGATGGCAGTATTGTTTGATAGCCTTGACTGCATTTTTAGGATTTAATGCTTTTGTTGTTAATGTGTTGTCGGTGGCTTCCTCTTCTGTTGCAAATTGTGTCGGACCTATTTCCGTTTCACTTGCAAGATGGTCAGCATTGCTGCAATCGGATTTCATTATTCCTTTTTTTGTAATATCGTTAGTTGCTACGTTGCTTAAATCTTGTTTGGCGATGTTGCGATTTGCAATATCTTCACAGGAAACATTTTCCATATTGGATTTTGCAATGCCCTTGTCTGTAATAGTTGTAAGCGAGACATTTGCCAAATCTTCTCTTGCAAGAGGGGAGCCTCCGGCGGTTATGTTATCGTGAACCACGGCAGTTTTTTTTGATGTATCTACGGTGATTTCACCTTCTAAGCCCGTGAACAGGGTATGATCGTTTGTTGAACCTCTACGAAATTGTATAGCTGTTGTCATTTTACCTCCATTTAGTTTAAGTTTATCGTATATCAAACCGATAAGATTTGAAATTGAACGATTGAATTTGAGAAGAAGGATATGTTTTAGTTTGATATACGAATTGAGATAACTAATCAGGATACACTTATCCCATTAGTTGAAAACTACTATACACTATTTTTGGGGAAAAGTCAAGAACAAAATGCAAACACTCAAAATCTTCTCGTTTACCATTCTTGTAACCTTGCGATGCAGACTAAGAATTTTTTAACTAACGCCGTTAAAAAATTAAGTCCTTATACGCTCGGTTTCAAGA